>JABIFK010000838.1 GCA_018650745.1 Candidatus Latescibacterota bacterium
CAGGCGGACGACTTTTTTATGTGGGTGCAGGAACCAGTGGTCGCTTGGGTGTTTTAGACGCCTCCGAATGCCCTCCCACCTATGGCGTTTCACCAGATATGGTACAAGGCATTATCGCAGGCGGCCATTCGGCCCTGACGCTGTCCCAGGAAGGCGCAGAAGATGCAGAGGAAGATGGGGCAAAAGCATTGCACGACCGAGATTGCACAAAACAAGATGTCGTTATGGGAATTGCTGCCAGTGGTGTGACACCCTATGTCTTGGGTGCGCTACAAGAAGCTGCGAAATTGGGTGCCAAAACCATCTTTTTCTGTTGCAACCCCGAAGCGGCAAAAAAAGTAATGGCAGATGTACATATTACGCCCCAAGTCGGCCCAGAGGTTATAACAGGGTCAACGAGAATGAAAGCGGGCACAGCAACCAAAATGGTGCTCAATATGATCACAACAACAACCATGATCAAATTGGGCACAGTTTACGAGAACCTCATGATTGACCTGACCCCCAGCTGCCAAAAACTCATCGATCGTGCACAACGGATTTTATGTGCCATCACCGATCTCTCGCCCACAGACAGCGAAAAAACACTGCAAGGTGCCCAAGGTGACCTCAAAACGGCAATCGTCATGACAAAGCGGGCTGTCTCATACGAAACAGCCCGCGAATTATTGGCCCATCATCAGGGCAATGTGAGAAAGGCATTGGAAGACGAAGCTTAGCGAATCAACGAACCTAGGGTGTGCGAAGCGCAAGTTCTTGTAAAGAACGCCCCGAAGGTGCCCCGCTGCTCACGAGCGTAGTGAGTCATCTCTACAAACCACCAAAAGGCAGGCAAC
Source organism: Candidatus Latescibacterota bacterium (assembly GCA_018650745.1). Taxonomy (GTDB): domain Bacteria; phylum Latescibacterota; class UBA2968; order UBA2968; family UBA2968; genus JABIFK01. The sequence continues at coordinate 837 of JABIFK010000838.1, forward strand.
AGGTTTCGTCTATTCTTCTATTCTTCTATTCTTCTATTCCCTACCCCTCTTTGCCTTTTTGAGCATTATAGAAAGCTTTGATCAAACCATCGAGAAAAATCTTAGGTTCCAAAACGGCGTCCTTTGGAATCGAAAATGATGCGTGTCCCAACAACTTGAGACCGTGGCCATAATCATCAAAGCGTTCTTTGCAGAGCACATCTACAGATTTGTCGGTTTCAGAGGCAAGTTGTGCCAATACCACGAGGGCATCTCTCTCAAATACCAAGTCGATCTCATAGGTGTTCTTAAATTGATCCAAAAACAATGCGACCCCTTCACCAATCAACAATTCTTGCAAAGCTTCTTTGGGGTTCTTGACCACACTGCTTGTCACATGAAAAGACTTGATATCCGTTGAGGGCAGCATCTTTTCAAACTTAAGCAATGCCCGCTCACACGCCCCAACCAAACTCCGTGCTCCTGTTTGTTCTTTGGCCGCTTCTTCGGCCAACAGCCAAAGCGCATCATCTTCAAATGTCAGATCAATTCCGTAAGCTTTGAAGTCGCGCTTTTTGCCCAAAACAACCGAACTTGTAGCGCTTTTCAAAATGGCATACAGATCTTCAACCACCAACGGTTCCAAAATAGCCATCACAGGCAAGCGCCCAATAAACTCTGACTCAAATCCATAATCAATCAGATCTTCGGTTTTAACCTGCTTCAAAGATGCCGTTCGATCCGTATCGCGCTCTTGTTCTCTCTCGGACCCGGTTTGAAAACCCACCTTGCCTTGATTGAGCCGTTTTCCTACAATATCCTCTAAGCCACTAAATGCACCACTTACGATAAACAAGATATTGCGTGTATTGATCTTTTTTTGTTCCACCTTACCACTGCGCTGCATCTGCATCATAGATTCCATCTGAGAGGCCATATCGTGGGGTGCTTTTAGGTCCACTTCGGTTTCTTCCATTAACTTAAGCAAATTGCGCTGCACACCCGAACGTGATACATCTGGCCCCATTGCATTGGGTGTCGATGCAATTTTATCTACTTCATCGATATAAACAATGCCATATTGCGCTTTTTCAATCACGCCGTCGGCCTCACGAACCAACTCTCTAATGAGATCTTCCACATCACCACCCACATAACCCGTTTCACTAAACTTTGTGGCATCGCCTTTTACAAAAGGCACCCCAATGCGGTCGGCAATCAATTTGATCAAGTAGGTTTTACCAACACCCGTAGGCCCAATCAAAAGAATATTGTTCTTGATGTTTCCAACATTTTGCTTTGAAAACTCAGGATCGGACCGATCCAATTTCATTCGGTTATAATGCGTGCAAATCTTGGTTGCCAACACTTCTTTGGCCTCGTATTGTTTGACCACATACTCGTCTAAGTAGGCTTCCAATTCTGTTGGTTTGAGATCAAAAACTATTTCTTCTTCCTCTGGCTCTTCTGTTTGGGGCCCCGCTTGGAACCCAGCAGTTTCGCCTTCGGGAAAAACCACTTGCGCCCCATATTTATTTTCGATAAAATCTTTCAGGTCATTTTGCAAATCAGCAGGATTAAAAGGTTGTTTTTCTGACACATTAAGCCTTTCTCTTAAAAAATCAACACGCTCCAATGAACGCTTAAGAATAACAGGTCTCATACAGGTTGTCAAGACAGGGCCGGGGGTTTGATTGATGTGACCCACATACTCAGCGAAAGGTTGCGCGACAACAACGTCCTCATCGAACAACAGTTGTTCATACTGGAAGACCTCGCAGGAGACAGCATCTCGCCATGAATCTCAGTGCCATTACATTACAACAACTCGTTAAAGAACTCGCTCCACACGTCACACGCAGACTCATCCGTGACGCTTTTTTAACGCGTTCAAATGTTCTCTACCTAAACCTCGGTGATATAGGTCATCTGTGTTGCTCTGCGCACCCAAACCGAAGCTATCTCCAACGCTCAGAACCAACAGACCCTCCCCAGGAAAAACAACCTACGTGGGTAACACACCACCTTACTCAATCTGGCATCGTGTCGGTTTCGCACATTCCCAACGAACGCATCATTCACTTTACATTGAGCAGACAAGATCGCTTAGGCAAGGAAAATCAGTACACGCTCATTTGTGAGCTGATAGGCCGCCAAGCCAATTTGATCCTCGTAGACGCCAACACCCAAAAAATCTTGGGTGCCACACGCCATACCCGTGCGAAAGCGGATCATATCAGAGAAGTTTTGCCTGGCAGGATTTATCAATCCCCCAATCCCCAATATGGCAAAACTTTTCGAGACCTTGATCCCACAGCGCTTGCCCAAGCATTTGAAGAAAATCCAACATCGCCTTCACAAGCACTACAGCACGCGATTCTGGGTTTGGATCATCTCACAGCACAAGAGTTGTGTCACCGACTAAGGTGTACCGGCCCATTACCCGCCGAGGCTTATCCCAAACTCATCCACCAAATACAAGCTTTCTTAACTTCTCCACCGTTTGTGGAGGGTGCGGTTGCACTCTCCAATGATCGGAATCAGTTGTCCTTAAGTCCCTTGCAGGTGACGTATACATCTCCAAATGAAACCTTTGACACCCTCAATGCAGGTATCACCCATCTATTAGCACAAGAAACCGTACACAGCAGCCTCAAAGGCCAGATTACCAACTTAGAAAAAGACCTCAACGGGAAACGAATCAACAACCAACGCAAACTGGAACGCATGGCAGACGACCTTGCTGATGCAGGTCGTGCTGACGAATACGAACGCTTGGGCAATCTTCTCTTGGCCAATTTGCAACACATCACGGCAGGTGCAGAAACCATCACGTTAACCGACATTCAGTCCGATCAACAAATAGAAGTCCAAATTCCTCTAAATCCAAAACGTTCTCCGGTAGACAATGCAAACGAATATATCAAACGCAGTAAAAAAGGCCGTAAAGGTGCCCCGATCTTGCAAAAAAGAATCGATGAAACCCATTTACAAAATAAGGAAATTGATCACTACCTAGATCGCTTGCCAAAAATCCCCGATGAGAACAGTTTTGGCCAGCTGCGTACAGAATTAGAAGCGCATAAACTGGTCAAAGCACCCAAACCCAAACAACAAAAAAACCAAAACAGAAAACGCGCCCCGGGTGAGATACATCCTCGGCGGTATCGCACCCGAGATGGCTGGCTCGTTTTGGTAGGGCGCAATAATCAAGAAAATGACAAACTCACCAAGGGTTCTGCACGCGAAGATATTTTTTTTCACGTTCATGGGTGCCCAGGATCACACGTGATACTCAAACAAGAAGGTCGCGCAGAAAAACCCCCCAAAAATACGATGAAAGAAGCCGCAAGCCTGGCTGCATATTGGAGCAAAGCACGCAATTCAAAGCTGGCCCCAGTCAGTTATACCGAAATACGCTATGTGAATAAACCCAAAGGTGCCCCTGCGGGTTTGGTCACCATCAAAAATGAAAAGAGCATCATGGTCCAGCCCCATGAAATTCGTAAAGAAGACGAAACATAAACCGTGGAATTCTTCTTAGACAAAGATCACCTGATCTATTGGTTGATTGGCTTGGGATGTCTGTTGCTACCATGGTGGTTACTAAAACTCTGGCGCAGCCTACACCTTATCGTTAATACCCCACCACCCACCCCACCACCCAAATATCATGTACACAAAGTAAACCCATCCATACCTTTTTGGCTTCGGGGCCCAATCCTATTCACAGTCGGTGGCCTACTGACATTTTTAGGATTCGTCTGCACGATTTTCTTTCGTAACCCACAATTCTTACTTTTGATCATCGTCGGTTCTCTGTTCTTGAGCGGTTTATTCTTTTATACCTATTTCTTGGTTTTTTCAACAAACCAAAAGTCCCTCGACTCGCACAAAAACCCAGGCAACCTGCAGGTTTATACGCATCCCGATTGGTTATTTCAAAACTTACCTTTTGTCTGGTTTGGCCTGCTCAATCTCATCGCAGGTCTTGTATGTGCTTATATCTATGAAGATATTTATCTCGTACTCTTAAGCATTTATGGCCTTGTGTTCTTGCTGCATCTGTGGAGCTTTTCTCAACTTAACGTACTCACCATCACAGACCTCTACCTCCACTTACACACAGGCCTACCCGCCAATGGCATCCTCACCATTCCTATCCATACCATTGTTGAAGTAGAACAATCTCAACCCATCTACCAACGCCTGCTAAAAGTGCACACCATTTGCATCGTAGACCAAGATGGCGCACAATTAAAAATACACACCCGCTTACCCCATCTCTTTTGGACGACCCTCTCAGACAAAATGACCAAAAAAAATCCCGAGCCAATTGAATAGCTCGGGATAATAAATCATAACATTTTTGGGGACAGCTCAAAATCTCTCAAAATAAACGATCCGTATTTCTCTATCGGGTTGTGGATTTTGCGTGCCATTGCGAAAAATGTTCTTCAAATCAAACTCTACCGCAAGATTTTTTGACACCATCCATCGTGCCCCCGCATTTAGAAAGCCCTTGCCGGATCCCAATGCATTATCATTGTTGTCGTTCAACCCAAAGTCGTACTCCGCCACCACGAGAAAATCTTTGCCAATGGCTTTATCCACCCCAATAAAACCAGACAAATCACCGTCGCCATCCCCATCCTCAAACGTTTTATTTATTCCCAAATGCACCCCGCCTTGCCCAAAAGGAGAGTTGAAATTTTTGCTGGAAACAACGTATGCGCCCTTGGACTTGCTCTGATAGCGATTTAGGGTCTCATCATAGGCACCATAACCTTGTGAGGTATACCCCACAGCCAAAGCAGGTGCCGAAAATCCTTCCTCCACTATGCGAAGGCGCCCCGAAAACTCAAGACGTGGATTCCAAATCACAGCACTGTTGCCTAAAAGATCACGCGCGCCATAAGAAATCCCAATCATCCCACGATCAAAAAGCCCCACATCAATTTCACCCAAAATCCCATTCCCCCCATAAAACCTAAAATCCAACCCAAAACTTCCTCTTGGCAACAAACCCGCAGTTGGTGCTTCAACCAAATGCCGAGGATCCAATTCCTGCTGGGCTGCAACACTACCCATAAAACTTAACACCAAAAAAACAGTCATCACTCTTTTGATCACAATGCTCTCCCTGTAATAATCACTTGCCGCAACCTATCCCCTTCATGGGTCAAATCTACTTCGATCGCCTCTTTCGGAATCAGATCGCCTCCCAAATTGGCCCACTCCACAATACAAATACCCTTTCCATAAAAGAAATCATCACATCCCAATTCATACAACTCATCGGGATCGCCCAATCGATACAAATCAAAATGATAAACAGGCAACACCCCGCCATCCGGTGCCGCGCCCGCATATTCATTGATCAGCACAAACGTAGGACTCGTAACATATTCCTTAACAGAAAGACCTTCGCAAAGCCCCTGTGTCAAACATGTTTTGCCACTACCCAAATCACCACGCAACGCCACACAATCCCCTCGATTTAAGGTTCGTGCCAACGTCAGGCCCAATTGATGCGTCTCCTCGGGAGACCGTGTCAACCGCTTGGTTATTTCACGCATATTGAACGTTTAGACAGAAAAGGGGAATAAAAAGTGGAATACCCAGTAGGGCAGTGAATACAAATAGTACCAACCACAATGTATGTTTGGGGAACACACATCTTATAACATTGAAAAAGAACCCAGGGGATGGATTCAAGTATAAACATAAATCCAAACTCAAAAATTGAAAAGGGAACAATGCGCAATTTTCGAGTTTGGATTGGAATCAGAGCTATTTCCCTTTCAGTACAGCGACCGGCAAAACACATTCCTCCAAGGAAATACCGCCATGTTGAAAACTGTTGGCATACTTGGCTTGGTACTCGTTAAAGTTGGTCGGATACACAAAGAAATAGTCATCTTTACACAAAATATAATTGGTACCCTGCCCTACACTGGGCAAACCATAGTCCTCTGGTTTGGGGACCAGATGTGATTGCCGCTCGTCACTACGTAAGCTCTTTCCATATTTGAACCGCAACCCCGACGACGTATTGCGATTACCGTGGGCAAGGGTCGCGCGCTTGGAGAGAATGCATCCATGATCTGTCGTGATAACCACCGTTGTATCGGTTTCGGCAAGGCGTCGCAACATTTCAAACAAAGACGAATGCATAAACCAAGACTTGGTTAAAGACCGATATGCCGAGTCATTAGGGGCCATTTCTTGCAAAAGTTCAGACTCCGACCGTCCATGTGTTAAAAAGTCTAGAAAATTATAAACCACCGACATCAGTGGAAACGAACGATAAGAATGCACCTTCTTCGCCATTCGATTTCCCTCTGCAATATCGAGCACCTTCACATACCGTGTTTCAATGTTCAGCGTCGGATCAATCTCTTGTAACTGGCGATCCAACAATTGATGCTCGTGTCGATTACGGCTCATGTCATCATCCCGAGCAACTTGCCACTCTTCGGGGTACAACTTGGCCACGTCAATGGGAAACAAACCACTAAAAATGGCATTGCGTGAGTAGGGCGTCGCTGTGGGCAAAATCGAATAATAATAGTTCTGTTCAATATCGAAAATTTCTGACAAGGCATTTGAGATGGCAAACCAGTGGTCCAAACGCATACAATCAATGACAATAAAAAAGACCTGTTCACCATCTTGCAAACGAGGCGCTACAAATTCGGACACAATGTCAACAGACAACATTGGCGAATCCTCTTCATCATGAATCCATTGCCCATAATTTGCCTCAATATACTTCCCAAATCCCAAGTTACAATTCCGGCGCAAATCGTCGTGCATGGCCCGCAGACCCGCATCTTGGTATTTATCCAATTCCAAATCCCATTCAGACAATCGAACATGCAAGTCAATCCAATCTTGCCAATGGTTGGCATCTGATAACATATCACGCATTCGATTTGAAGCAGATGTATACCCCACGCCCATACGGTCTTTTTGAATCTGCCGGGCATCTAATTGCTTCTTGCAAGCCATCAAAATTTGGCTGGGATTAACGGGTTTGGTCAAATAATCATCAATGCGCTGCCCAATCGCATCTTCCATCAACCGTTCTTCTTCATTCTTGGTAATCATAATCACCGGAATATTTGGGTTGATGTCTTTTATTGCGGCAAGCGTCGATAACCCATCGCGCCCTGCCATCATTTCGTCTAAAAGCACAATATCAAAACTGTGTTTTTGAACCATGTCAATGGCATCATCACCATTGGTAACAGGTGTCACTTCATACCCACGCTCACCCAAAAACATCGCGTGCGGGCGCAACAAGTCAATTTCATCGTCTGCCCATAACACTTGCTTTTTTACTTCTGATGCATTCAAATTGAATCTCCCCGTAAAAAAACTGACAATGCAAAGGACGCGTTAAAAAAACCACCGACGGCTTTGCGCGCAACAAGTTAACTAGAAGGTGTCTCATACGGTAATGACACCACAAACAAAGTGCCTTCACCGGGTTCGCTTTCTTTGATGTAAATACGGCCCTGATGATAATCTTCTATAATTCGCTTCACAAATGCGAGCCCCAATCCCCACCCCCGCTTTTTGGTGCTATACCCTGGCAGAAACACCTGCTTGGTCAAATGCACCGGAATGCCTTTCCCATTATCGCGCACCAAAATATCCACCCGACGGTTCTCTTCGTCTATCTCAGACGATACGTCAATGCGCCCGCTCTGGCCCTCCATCGCATCCGCAGCATTCTTAAACAAATTTTCAAACGCCCAGCCCAAGAGCTCCCGATTTAGCGGGACAACTGGCAAAGGTCCAAATGCTTCAACAATTTCGACACCACGCGGTAACCTGACTCGCAAGTAGGAAGCAGTTTCCCCAATAGTCACTTGCACATCTTGAGGCCGCAACTCAGGCGTAGAGCCAATGAGGCTAAATCGCGAGGTAATTTTATTAAGCCGATTGGTATCTTGCTCCATCTCTTTCAGGATTTTCTGAAATTTCTGCTTCAAAGCCCCATCGCCAACCTCATCCACCTCCGCATTAAACAATTCCATCCACCCGTATAACGAAGAAAGTGGGGTGCCTAATTGATGCGCCGTTTCACGTGCCATCCCGACCCAAATGGATCGTTGTTCGTTATTTTTAATCTGCCTAAAACCAATATAACCTACCGATACAAAAAGTGCAGTCACTCCCAGAGCCACAAAAGGCAACCAAGACAATCGTTTAACCAAATCCGATTCGCCATAATGCAACGTCCAAATTTCAGGTGGTTTACTTACCGCCTGACCGTCGGGCCCCCATTCAAATTTCGGCGACTCAAATGAAATGGGCTCATTTTCCAAATTAAGCTCTTTTGCAACCAAACGGACCTTTTCTAAATTCGCATCAGAGTAATCTTCCGAGTCTACCCCAATTGCTTTCCAAAATCGTGGGAGCCCCTCGTCATCTATAATAACAACTGGAAAATTTGGATTTATAACCGTTTCAAAGATAGTATTTTGGTAAAAGCCTGGTTTAATTTCTATCTTATCAGCTGTCGTAACACTGTGCATGAAGGCATAAATTGTCCCCATTCTATTTGCTTCACTGCGCATGGGCTGCACAACCCACACTTGTGCGTAGAATAAGAACAGCAGGATCACAATAATTGCCGACAAGAAAAAGTAAGCACTAAACTGCCTCTGACTGGCAATCCGAATACGAAAATCACCCAACCAGACGCGAAGGCGGTTCTCGGGAGTCAAACCTAATTTTCGACCACGTTCAGATTCTTCGTTAAATGTCGACATAAGAGATACCTATCAAATATTAGGACCTGCGATACAAAATAGAATCAAAACCTTAGAGGTTCATAGATTCGCTAAAAATACCCCTAAAGGCTGATAGCCTTTGTATTCCTGCTACCAAAACGTTTGATGCGGTTTCAAGTTCCAACAACAATCCAATTGTAACACCCCATTAGCACAAACTAATGAATTGAGACGAATCCTCTCCCCTTGCCAGCCTGCCCAAACAGAAAATTGTCAGGGCAATACCCTAAAATCTACAAATAAAATATGCCTTCATCCAAAGGGCAGCCACGAAAGACAAATCAAGCCTTTTAAATTCAGCACCTTACCCAAAAAGCATAATAAAATAAAATAAAGAGACCTCATTCACTACACATTCATTTCATTTGCGTATGTAATAAATAAGCCTGCTCTGCCCATAAAGTCAATGCGGGAAAAAGGAGTTGCCTTAAAATGAGATTTATGATATATTTGCCCTCTGATATTGACTATACGAACTCCACTCATGATGTAATTCGACAGAAAGGGGTGAGTCCAGGTATGCCTGGTATTATGGTTCGAGACGATGAACCGTTTGAAAGAGCTTTAAAGCGGTTTAAGAAAGCCTGCGAAAAAGCTGGCATTATTTCCGATATGAAGAAAAACCAACACTTCGAAAAACCAAGTGAACGTCGGAAACGCAAAATTGCAGCCGCCAAACGCAAACGTATCAAGATGGATAATTTAAGTTAAGCCACATTGGCAATGCATATCAAAAAAGCGATAATCTCCGAAAGAGGTTATCGCTTTTTTGGTCATAACACCCAGGAGTTGCCATGAATATCGTAGACATCATCCTCGCGGTCGGTCTGTTTTGGACAGCACGCAAAGGCTGGCAAATTGGCCTTGTTCAAAGCTTCATGGGACTGATCAGTATCGTCTTGGCGTACGGTTTTGCCCTTGCCTATGGCGAAAGTGCAGCCCGCCAACTCATGGACACCACCGAAGAATTGGACGGCGGCACGGCTTTGTTGGGGTTTTTGGCCGTTTTTATATTGGTACTCGTTTCGTGTTATTTCATTGGCAAAACATTGCACAAAGTATTACAAGCTTCCCCGCTTGGCGTGGTAGACTCTTTTGGCGGTGGCGCAATTGGCCTTGCCAAAGGCCTGTTGCTTCTCGGCCTGCTCACTGTCTTTTTTCAACAATACCCACTTCACAGCCGCGTGCCAACGCTTATTGAACAATCGGCACTGGGCCTTCCGGTTAAAAATGCAGCTTTGGTCATTGCCAACGTCGTCAAAAAAATATTTCCAAAAACAAAGAATTTTTTAGAAAGCATGGGCGTCAGTGGTGACAAAGCCCCACCCCTTGTAGACAAGATCAACAAAACCGCGGGTGAAGCCCGAAAGAAAATAGACGAACTCATTGATGAGTCACGTGAAAAACTTGGCAAATGACCTATGCACCTTTCCACCGACACGCTGATTACGCTCGAATTTGATAAAATCCGCCACCACATCTCTGAGCGCTGCGCCTCGCCCCTTGCCCGACAAGAAATCACCCAACTCACCCCCGTTTCAGATCCCCTCCAAATCGAACTCCGCTTAAGGCCCGTTCTAGAATGCAGCAGCCTCATCGCGTTTGACAGTCCCATATCTGTCCATCGTCTGCCAGACATTCGCCGGGCATTGATCTCCAGCGCGCCAGAAGGTGCTATTCTCTCTGTTGCCGAACTCTTAGAAGTTTACGAAATCCTCACCAGCAGCCGGCGTGTACATACTTATTTTGACTCACGACGCACCAAATACCCATCCCTATGCACACTTGTATCTCCCCTCAAGCCTTTTCAAGATATTGAACGAAACCTTGAACACGCCCTCGATCCAACAACTGAATCCGTAAAAGACAGTGCCAGCCCAGAACTGCGTAAAATCCGCCGCACAATAGAAACCACACGCACGCGCATCAGAGAACAAGTAGAACGCATCTTGGCAAAATTGCCCGACAATGTGGTACAAGATCGCCTGGTCACTGTGCGAGGGGACCGATTTGTCATTCCCATTCGCGAAAATCAGAAGCGCAAATTAGAAGGTCTGGTTCACGATCAATCTTCAAGCGGTGCAACACTCTTTGTAGAACCTGTGGCAACAGTGGGCCTAAATAACGACTTGCGCCAGGCAGAAATGGCTGAACAACGCGAAATCAAACGCATTCTCATGCAACTGACAGCCCAGATCGGCCACGTATCAGATGCCGTGAGTGACAACCTTGAAATCTTGTGTCAATTTGACGCCATTTATGCCAAAGCATCTTTTGCACGCGACCTCAAAGCCACGGAACCGCTGTTCAACACCGAAGGACGCCTCGTCTTACGCAATGCCAGACACCCCCTTCTTGTCTATCGGTTGCGCTCCGAAAGCTCAGAAGAAGACATTGTCCCCCTTGACTTAAGCTTGGGCACAGATCACCACACCCTGATCCTCACGGGTCCAAATGCAGGGGGCAAAACCGTTTCGCTCAAAACCGTTGGCCTACATGCTCTGATGGCCCAAGCAGGCTTGCCTATCCCTGCCGCAGAAAAGTCAGAACTCCCTATTTTTTCCGGTATTTTCGCAGATATTGGAGATGCGCAATCTATCGAAAATGACCTCAGTACCTTTTCGTCGCACATGCGCAATCTCATCAACATAGAAGAAAACGCTGATGGCAATGCCCTCATCCTCTTAGATGAAATTGGCGCCAGCACAGACCCCGACGAAG
>JABIFK010000403.1 GCA_018650745.1 Candidatus Latescibacterota bacterium
ATTGCCAATCACCAAGACAACGGGCGCACCATCCTTCACCAAAGTGCAAATGCGATACCCTTCTGGTCCATCTAAATTCTCAGCCCCCAAACTCAAGCCTGGCAATTGCCCCAAGTGTTCAAAATGCGAACGGGTCCCTACAAAAACCGTTGGCGCAGCATGCGTTGGCCAAGAATTTACACGAGTCAATCGAATGCGAGTTCGTTTCTCAATCTCATCAACCAGCAAATTCACGGCAGACTCTTGATGCATGGTAAGCTCAGTTGCACACACAACCACAGCATTATGTAAATTATCCATATATGTGTTCCTCAAAATTCCAGATCAAAAAAAATTCCCTTTGTCATATTTCGACCAAAGGGAATTTTGCGCCGAAAAAAATCCCGACGCCAATATGCAAATTTATAGAGACGAATACAAACGCAATCCATGTACCCATCTATGTGTTTTTGGTTTACAGCTCCTTTTGCGACACAATTTTGTCAGGATCGATTTCATAACCGAAACCCGGCCCGTCGGGCACAGTGAAATACCCGTCCACTGGTTCGTAAAAACCCCGATAAAAATACTGCACATTATGATTGATCTTCACGCCCCACTCACCCAAAGGACTAAACCGTGTGGGCAACGTAAATAACATGTGCATCGCATGTCTGCAAGATTCATTGGCGTGTGGGATCATTGGCACACTGTGTGTGGATGTCAACACAGCCAATTTACGTAGCTCAGTCATCCCGCCAATCACAAACAACTCGGGTTGCAACACCGAAACCAAACTGCGATCAATTGCTTGTGCAAAAAGTCGTCGCGTGGGCAACCGCTCACCAAATGCCAACGGAATCGAGCAATTTTGCCCCAATTGCTCATACGCATCAAAATCATCGGGATTCAGCGGTTCTTCTAACCATGTCAAATCGAACTCTTCCAATTGCCTTGCCAATTCAACCGCATACAAAACTGAGTTCCGTGACGAATTTGACAAAATGCAATCCACCATAATATCCACATCGGGGCCCACTTCATCCCGAACGGCCCCCACCAACTCAACATTGTGCCTTAATCCCGCTTTACCTGCCTCTTCATTATTTGGCAAATACCACTTCAACGCCGTAAACCCTTTGTCTACCCATTCGGCAGACCTCGCAGCCGCATTGCCTGGCTCTGTATCAAAACCCAACATTCCCGCATACGCCCGAATACGGTCTCGTACAGGCCCACCTAATAGCCGACATACCGATTCACCACGCATTTTGCCCAGCAAATCCCACAGTGCCAAATCCAATATCGACAATGCCGACAAGTTTCGCGTGGCCGAATGCGGACGTGTGGTCAGCTTCTCCCAAATGGCTTCATAGCAGGTCGGATCTTCACCGATTAAATTCTGTCCGAATGCTTTTACTGCTGCCGATCCACCAGGGCACAATCCAGTAACCCCTTCATCGGTTATGATCTCTGTAAAGGTTTGTCGATAAGGTGACACTTCGCCAGGATCTAACCCACCCCGCTCAATTTCATAAAGCGCAACACCGTCGCGCGACCTACCTACCAACTCAAATACACGAACGTCCGTAATCTTCATAACCCTCTCCAACCCAATGATTCTGATCAATGGCAATAATCACTTTATTCTCAATTCAAACATGACTTCTTTCAGATTTATTAACCTATGCGTTTTATAACACAGGAGATTAATAATCTGCTTTACTCGCATCTTCATCCGAAAACAATGATTTCCGAGAACTAAAATAAGGCGGTTCAAATAACAATTCTTGCCTTGGTGTCAGTGTGACACCTTCAGGCGGTTGAATATGTTTGGGTGACCATGACTGTTGCGCGGGACTGTATTTAAACAACAAAGAACGCCGTTCATGATCTGCCGTCCAAGCAGCCGTGCCATGCGTCAAAGCCTCGGTAAAAATAACCAGTGAACCCGCTTTGGCTTTGGGCACGACTACGCATTCAGCATCGGTATGGGCTTCTCGAAATTCTTTGGGCAATCGATAGTTGGCCTTATGGCTTCCGGCTACACAACAAAAACCACCATGTTCGGGTCCCGCATCAGATAAATTCCAAGCCACCACCGTCAAACCATTGTACATACGCCCTTCTCGATAGTGATAATATTCGGGCGGATCATAAGGTGTATTCGAGCCGTGCAATCCATTCACAGTACCACCCTTTTCCATGTAAATGGCATAATAGTGATCCATCCGAAAGCCATCACCCAAAATGAATTTCAAAAGCGGCATAATCCGCGCATGATCAATCAAATCAACAAATGCTTGATCCCACGACAAAAAACCACCCGCATGGCGTTTGTTGGTGTCTTCTTTTACGCCTGGATGATTTTTATCAATCAAGCCATTCAACATTTCCAATTCATCTTTTGACAGCACATCTTCAACCACGATATATCCACGAAGATCAAATAGATATTTCTCTTTTTCAGTCATACGACCTCTCCTGTTTTTTCTTCTTCTTGAATTTTTCAGAACCCACAATCGCAATGAGAGCTCCAAAGAGCAGGACAAACAACAAGTATAAAACACTTATAACCACAGCTATTTTACGATCTGTAATCAAATGCTCGAACACCAGTGTACCAAAAGACAATACGCCCATAACCAAAAGCATATTTCCAGACCAATAGGCCAACCCGTCTTTGTCTTCCACATCTTCTTCTTTATACCCAGCTAAAAGTTCAACCATTTTTCCAATACGCAACATCAGTCCAAAAAGGAGTAAGAATAACGCCTGCCAAAATACCAGCCATCTTTCAATCCCCTATCCTGCGATTTCTATCTCCACGTGTTCATTTCTTATTCTTAAATTTCGCACTCCCAACCATGAGCACCATAATGCCGCCACATATGAGCATCATGGAATACACAACCCCCATAACAAGACCCACTATTGGATGGGATATTAAATGACCAATTAAAATCCCCCCAAGAGACAACACACTCATCAAAAAAAGCATATTACCCGACCACTTGGCCAAGCCTTCTTTATCGTCAAAATCTTCCTTATTATAACCGGGCAAAAGCTCAACTTTTTTTCCCACACGAATGATGAGACCCAAAATTAGAAAAAACGCACCTAACCATACAAACCTACTCATATACTCCCTCTCATTCGGCCAAATCAATCAGGCCCTTCACCGTTGCAAACCAAGCACCTTCATCTTTGGCATACCGAATCACATCCTTCACCACCTGTACTTCACCCGGATTGATCATCAACATCCACGGGTGCACCACCAACCCCGTCATCAAACTGTTTTCTTTTGCCCAGTCGAGGTTCGCCATCCATTTTTGCCGCGCATACGTTGGACTAAACGCTTCTTCATGTAGCTCTGCCCAATACGGCCGTCGATCGGTATAATCCGACGCACCTCTGTTCTGGCCACCTGGCACAAGCACCTTCAAATCTGTTCCTTCTACCGAATGCCACTGCGGCACAATAGCATCTTTATCTCGAATACGCGATTCCACAAACGTGATGCCCATCTCAGCCGCGGCCTGCAATGTGTGCTCATCTGCCATGCCGTGATGCGGGCATCCAATACCTTGTATCTTTACCCCACACGCCGATTCAATGCTGTCGCGCATACGTCGCATCTCATGTCGTTGCTCATTTAATGGTCGACCAGAAAAGGCGGGTTCGTGATACATGCCATGACCATACACTTCATGCCCAGCATCCACGATATCGGCAATCAAATTGGGAAACATCTCGGCTGTAATCCCCAACACGCAAAATGACAATTTCACATCCAACTCAGCCAAGAGATCCAACAAATTTACCACAGAAACTTTCGTCAGGCGATAATCGCCGGTATACCGCTGCGATTCAACGTGCTCAACATCAATTCGCAACTTAAACGCAAAGGAGTGTCCATGCCAATCCATTCTCATGCCTCCTTTTCGCCAAGAAATACGGTTTCACCCGTTTCATGTGATTTTTTATATGCCAAAATAAAATCCAAGGTTCGAAGCCCCTCTTCTTGCATCGGTACCGGATCTCCATCTCCTCTGCACACATCCAACCAAGCGCCCAATTCACGTTCTGTATGGTTCCACTCTGGCACCGCATGTTTTTCTACACCATCAGGCGTATGCACTTCAATCTCATTGCCAACAATCGCCAAGGCCCCTTCATCACCAATCACATATGCAGACCGGGCCGGAGGAAACGGATGATGCATCGAAAGCACCAAATCGACAGACGCCATCGCGCCATTGGCACACGTCACCAAACACTTACCATTGTCAATATAGGGAATGCCTCGGTGATCGAGATTAGCACCCACGCCCCGAACCTCAACAGGCTCGGTTTGCATCAACATCCGCATCGCATCAAAAGCATAAAACCCCACCTCAAGCTCTGGCCCAGCGGCCATAGACGTGTCACTCTTCCAGCCGCCCAATGTCAAATGATGGGCCATTGAGAAATGGCCGCTGATGGGCCGTCCAATCATCCCATCAGATACCACATCCATAGCGGTTGCCCAAAGCGGTCGAAAACGTTGAGGCAAATCGGGTGTGGCGATCACGCCATTGTCTTTGGCAGCTCCAAAAACCCGTTCGGCTTCGTCACGTGATTTGGCAAACGGCTTAGGCAAAAACACAGGCAGGCCATTTTCAACGGTGAGCAACGCATACTTTTCGCGCAAATAA
>JABIFK010000693.1 GCA_018650745.1 Candidatus Latescibacterota bacterium
AAACATATCCACTCCATCATCTATAAATAGAAAAGGCGTCATAACCAAAGACGCCTTTTCTAAAATTTACATACGGCCTCAAGCATCCAAAATTCTATTTGATCACTTCACCTATAATTCGCATCACGCCCTGAAACCCTTCCCCAGGTTTTACTCGCATCAACCCCGCATCAATGCCTTGGGTATCCAAATTGACCGCATTGGTTACGCAGGTATAAGGCTCAAAGCAAACAACGGGTCGCGAATCGGGTGCATACAAAACCAATTCTCGGAATACATCATCTGCTTCCATCACTATTTTGATACCCGCTGTGGGATCAATGTATTCAGACCTGCTCCAGCCATGGGTTAGCGTTACCCCAGACCAAACATGATCATAATACAGACCTTTAAGCGCCGTGGGTTTTCGGACATCAAATTTCGTATCATCCACAGGTAAGATGTCACCCGTTGGAATAGGATCATCACGCAAAGGCCAGTAGGTATTGGCTGGCATTTGAACGGTGCATATATCTCTGTTGCCGTCCTCAGTTAATGGCAACGGGAAATACGGGTGGATACCCAAGCCCATCGGCATATCTCCATCGCCCACATTTTTGCCTTCAAACTCGTGAATCAACACGCCATCTTTGAGACGATAGGTCACACGGGCTTCAAATGGGAATGGGAAGTATTGGCCAATCTCTGGGAAATCTGACGACTGAAATACACTCGTTAACCAAGCACCGCCGGCATCTGAAGCACCCGAACCATCAACTTGCCAAGGACGTGTGTGTACATATCCATGAGAGGCATGTTCACCTGGACCTGGCGTTTCCAACTGATAGTCTTTTCCATCAAATGAAAACTTACCTTCGTCAATGCGATTGGGCCACGGGAACAGAATGGGAATGCCGTATCCACTGGCGCGCCCCAGCAAGGTTTCGGGATCCGGTGTTACCCACAGCAATTCGATCTGACCATCGCCTTTTTGGATTTTATATGAATAACAATTGTTGCCAACAGATGGGAGAATGCGTGCATCTTGACCGGTTTCAGAATCGGTCAGTACATAAACAGTGTGGCCTTTGAAATCTTCTTGGCTTACGGTGTAGCGATCTGCCATGCTGGTGCCCTTTAAGGTGAAAGTAACAATCAATATTAGGAGTATGTGACGTGTCATAAAAGTCCAATCGGTTTTTTAGATTCTATTTTTACCTTTTTACTTGCCTACCCTGGAAGGGGCCAATGTTCGCCAGCCATGAAGCCGCCATCGACATAGATGCTTTGGCCAGTGACATAGTCAGACGCAGGAGCAGAGAGATAAACGGCAGTGCCAACCAAATCATCAGGTGTGCCCAATCGTTTGAGCGGTACCCGGTTGGTGCCCCATTCGTTCATTGTGGGGTTGGCCCATACTTTTTCGGTTAGGGGCGTCAAGATGAAACCGGGGCAGATGGCATTGACTTGAATGTTGTGTGCACCCAATTCTAAAGCTTGGGATTTGGCAAGTTGGCCCACAGCACCCTTGGTGGCTGTATAGACAGAAATTTGAGAGAGAGACCAACCTGTCGTTAGCGATCCGATGTGCACAATTTTGCCTTGTTTGCGTGGGATCATGTGCTGTGCAACAGCTTGAGACAAGAAAAAGAGACCTTTCAAATTGACGGCCATAATTTCGTCGTAATGCTCTTCCGTCACATTTTCAAAAGGTTCGCGGATATTCATACCTGCATTGTTCACCAAAATATCGACTTGGCCATACGTTTCAAGTGCAGTATCAACACCACCGCTTACAGAAGCTAAATCTTTCATATCCATTTCATACGCAATGGCTTCGCCGCCTGCATCAACAATCGTCTGCACCACCTCATCCAACTGCGAGCGCGTGCGTGCCGCACAAACCACCTTGGCACCAGCACTGGCCAACCCTTCTGCAATACCACGTCCAATACCACGCCCAGCACCCGTAACAATTGCCACTCGGCCTTCCAACGAAAACAAAGACATCTCAACCTCCTCAAACTGTAGACGGTTCTTTATGATTTTAAAGTCAATATCTTAAGGCTTTGCAATATATATAAACCCGTGCGTGCAAACAACCTTGGTAATGAGTGCTCATAAAAAAACCTTGGCCGCAATGCGACCAAGGTTTAAATCATCAACGCCATAACCGATCTATCTAAAAAACACAGACACACCCGCGGTAACCTGATGGCGCTTCACTTTCTGTCCATCGGTAAACAACACCGAATATCCATAGGTTGTTGTAAATGCCGAACGGCGGGAAACCATTTTGCGCACGCCCAAACCACCACCCAACTCACTCACATTGCCCCATCCCCAAAAATCACGCGCACCAAATAATTCAACAAATGGATACGTACGTCGCTCAATCTGCCAAGGAATATTCAATCGGTAAAAACCGGAAATGGAAGATCCAAAACCTTCATCAACCGTTAAATAGCGGCCTCGAATATTCTGAATGTCATTCTCTACAGCATCGGAAAGGCCCGAAATATCATTGGAGGCCAATCGGTTGTATTGGCGATTGCCAGCGACAAAAGACCCACCGACTTGGTGATACTTATTAATTGAGTAGGCCACTGCAATGCCAGCTCGATAATACAGATCACCACTCGAAAACCGCATGGACATAATGGGCGTAATTTCCCACCGGCCACCGCGAACGGGCTGTAAATTTACCCCACCAATCGACTCATCATCTTCGGCCAATCCTGTAATATCGGCATTTGCTTGTGTGGAAAATACAAGCAAACAAACCATCAAACACATCCACCAACGTTTCATTGGTAATCCTCCTTAGAGAATGGAATTACCCCGGCAAGCTTATAATAATAAATACGAGAAGAAAGCAGGCGATATAATTTTTCGCGATCAACTTCCTTCTACGGCAAATATAACCAATATCTTAGACGAATCAAATGGTAGAAACGTTCAAACTTTGGGCAACAGCTTCTAAAGCGGCGGCAACACCACGTTGTATATCGGGCAAAGCCATGCTCGCCTTGCCCGTGCCCAGCACCATATCGGGGGTGGGTGGTAAATGAATAAACCCAGCTTGTGCACCATTCCCAGACTCAGACAAGTAGTGTAAAGCATTATACATGATATGGTTACACAAAAATGTACCCGCAGAATAAGTTAATTTGGCAGGCACATGAGCCGAAGTTTTAATTGCCGCCACCATCTCACGCGTGGGCAATGTGGCAAAATAAGCATCGGGGCCATCATCTACCACGGGGTGATCAACACCACCGACCACCTTTAAATTTACAGCAACGCGTTCAATGTGTAAAACAGAGGCCGAACCATGCAACCCCAGTGACACAACCGCCAATGGTTTGAGGTTTTCAATCAACGGTTTCACAATAGCGATATCTTCACCATGCACCACCGGTAAAACAGCAGACACGATCTCACACCCACCAAGCATCTCGCCATTTAAGGCCAATGCAATATCACCAGAAGGATTATGGGACCAATCATCCCACGGTTCAAATCCTGTCAATAAGATCTTAGGCACAATAACACTCACTATTAAGGTCACAGGTGAGCAGGTCTCAGGTCAAAAGCGCTTATGACACGATTTTGGTGTTAGGCCTCGGACTTGAGACTTGCTAACTTGAGACAGTTTTTGATTTAAAAGACAATCATCCCACGTGCATTCACACCCGATGCCAAATCGGCAAAGGCTTCATTGGCCTGCTCCAAACCATATTGCTTGGTAATCAGTTCGTCAATTTTCAATTTACCTGCCAAATACAATTCTACCATACGTGGAAAATCATCATGCGTTTTGGCACTGCCATATTTACACCCGCGCACCACCCGCTCGCCACGCACCCACGATTCCAAATCTAAGGGCGCACTTGCCCCCGATTCAGGTAATCCAATAATCACGCACACGCCTGCAGGTGCCAAGCAATCCATCGCTTGTTTCACGGCACCGGCATGTCCTACCGCAACAAACGCATAATCGGCACCTCGTCCTGTAATATCCATAATGGCCTCTACAGGATCATCTTGAGATGCATCAATGCCATGGTCGGCTCCCATCGAGGTTGCATAATCCAACTTCCCTTTTTGCACATCCACAGCAATAATGGGGTGCGCCGACACCAAAGAGCCCCCTTGGATCACATTTAGGCCAATGCCCCCAGCACCAAATACAGCCATACTTGCACCCGCTGGTACTTGCGCCGTATTCAGAACAGCCCCCACACCAGTCATCACAGAACATCCAATAAGCGCGGCTTGCTCCAAGGGCATATCTTTACGTACAGGCACAGCACAAGAAGCTGGCAAAACAGAATAGGAAGCATAAGATGCCACGTGTCCATAATGATAAACAGGAGTGCCATCTTTAAGTCGCATACGCGTGCCACCATCCAACAAGGTACCGCGCGCAGGGGCTTGTTTTTCACACAGCTGCGATCTCCCCGTCACACAATAATGGCACCGCCCACAGGCAGGCGCCCAAGACAAGATGACATGA
>JABIFK010000840.1 GCA_018650745.1 Candidatus Latescibacterota bacterium
AGATAGGAGATCGGATAAAGATTGTGACAATTGATGAGGTGACGATTGTGGGCCGAATTACGCGCATGAGTGATGATGGTTTGGTGGTCACCGATCAGACAGAGGGCAATCAGCGGTTGTGGTGGAAGGACGTGCACGTGATGCACAAGGTGAAGACGACGGTGACAGAGAAAGAGTAGGGAAGGAAAAAGGAAACACGAAAAAGACGACCCGATATCTGGAATGATATCGGGTTCTTTTTTTAGTATTCGATGGAGGTGCCTTGCTGGGCGATGGTGACGTCGGTCTTGGGGAAATTGTTTTTGATTGTTTCGCGTAACCAGCCGGCCGCACCGAGTTCACCGTGTACGAGTACAACGCGTTTGGGGCGGAGTTTTTCGACAATACCCAGGAGATGTTGGCGGTGGGAGTGGGCAGAGAAATGGAATCTATCTATATGGCATTGTACTTGTTGCTCTGGGCTGTCCGGGCCGAGTTTGAGCATTTGTCCTTTTTGGGCTGTGCGAACTTGGAAACCAGGCATATCTGGTGCGATGTACCCCACGAAAAAGATGCCGTGGCGGGGATCTGGAAGCATGACTTCGGCAAGCCGGTAGGACATTGTGTGTTGCGCCATCATGCCGGATGAAACCAGGATGATACTGGGTTTGCGCAGATGTGGACCGCGACGCACATCGCCGGGTGGGAGCGGACGAATATCGAGATCTTCTAAGCGTAGATCTGGGTTCTTTCGGCGCGTGTAACGCAGCGTCTGGTCGTAATACCTGGAAATAACTTCTCCAAAACCTGCGGAATAGATCTCGACATCGGGAATTTGGCTTTGTTCACGCAAACGGTGAAGCTGTGCGAGCATTTCTTGAGTACGTCCGAGAGAAAATGCTGGTATGAGCACACTGCCTTGATTGTCGATCACATCATAGATGGCTTTGGCGAATCTTTTTTCTTCGCTTTGACGTGTTTTTTCTTCGGCCGATGGGTCTGCACCCAATGTGGATTCGAGTATCAGTAAGTCCACGGGTTTATCGGGAAATACCGCGCCAGGCATGATTTCTTGATCTTGTGCGCAAGTATCGCCGGTATAAAATACAGTGCCCGATTTGCTTTTGAGCAAAATACCTGAGGCCCCCAAAATGTGTCCGGCATCGTAAAACTGAACCGTGAGGTCATTGGCCCATTTTTGGAGGTTGAATACAGGGAAATCGTGCTCGGGGCGCACACCTTGGAAGATGTAGGAAATCAGATCTATGTCGTCCCGCGAGTATAATGGAACAGGACCACTTTCATCCAGATGCTGTCGGCGCATCATCCCTGCTGTGTGCTGAAGCATTACCGGTGCCAATATAGCTGATGCTTCGGACATGAGTACGCTGGCTTGCGGGAAATAAGACAGTGCGGGAGGAAGGGCACCCAAGTGATCTAAGTGGCAATGCGAAAGGAAAATGGCGTCTACATCTTGGTCTTTAACTGACTGGAAGTTGGGAATTCCTTCCACACCCTGTTTGCGAGGGTGCATGCCAGCATCAAGAATGACGGTGTTGCCATCGAGGTTTAGCAAAAAGCTGGCATCACCAATCTCGTTTGTGGTGCCTATGGGGGTGAAGGTGATGCTCAAGGTTGCTCCAGGGTGAAAGACTGCCATCTGGGATTAGGGGATAAGAAAAACTTGATTGATCTCTTGGGAATTCAGAATCAATTGGGTAGATCGTCAGGTTTTTCTGAGTTTAGAATGCGCTCGACTTCATCGGGCCACGTGCCGGAGATCTTGGCGCCATATTCTTTTTTTCCACCGGTTCCGTAAAGGCCCGTGAGGTGGGCAAAGTTTTTCTTTTCTTTGGCTTCGTCGGGAATGAAGTCTGTGTTCAGAAAATGAAGAGCAAGGCCGGCACGTTCTTTGTCTGTGTTGTTGACCTTGGTTGAATGTGCGATGCCAAAGTTAAAAAATACCGCACCGCCAGCAGGCAGTTCTACGGGTATGGCTCTAGATTCGTCTATGGAACAACAGATGTGATGGTCACTGTTGGGGTCTCGTTCGTGTGGTATGGCTTCTGTGTGACTGCCTGGTACTATATGCAAGGTTCCGTTGGCAACCGTTGCATCGTGCAACGCGACCCACATGCCCACGCCTTTTGAGGGGTCACTGATTTTAAAATAGCCGTTGTCTTGGTGCCAAGATGTACCTTGGCCTTGTTTGGGGGGTTTGAGGAATATTTGGTCTAAGTAAAAAACGAACGGATTGCCAATGAGGTGTCCCACTGCAACGATGACTTTGGTATGAAAGGGCAATGCGCGATAGAAGGTACTCTTGGGTGTGATGGGACAAATCTGCAGATTAATCTTATCGGTAGAATGCGTCTTGCCATCCCCTTCTGTTGAGACATTGCGCAAAAGTCCTTCGCGCTTAAATCGGTCGAGTTCTCCACACATTGCGGTCACTTCACGTTGGGTAAACATATCGGGCACGATACAATAGCCTTGTTCTTGAAACTGTTCGCGTTGTTCGAGAGAAATGACCATAGATGACCTCAGGCTGATTGTTGCAGATAGGAGTCGTAAGGCAAAACAAAGGCGGCGTTGTGTTTCTTTAAGAGTTGGATAATTTGGTCAAATTGTCCAAACCGTTGGTCATCCCAACTGTTGGGATGCATTTGCAGCACAAGACAAGGTTGATCGGAATCGTAATTTTCTTGGAACGACGCAAAATCTGGATTGTGTACGGGGTATTCGAGATTGATTGTGCGCTTTAGATTAT
The DNA here is from genome assembly GCA_018650745.1 of Candidatus Latescibacterota bacterium. Classification (GTDB taxonomy): domain Bacteria; phylum Latescibacterota; class UBA2968; order UBA2968; family UBA2968; genus JABIFK01. The sequence goes on from JABIFK010000840.1 coordinate 2,750, forward strand.
ACAATGGGGATTCGTTTTTACCATAGAGCCAGACCTTGAGTTCGGGCACTTGGGCGAGTGCTTCAGTTGTTGTGTCGTCTATGCCGTTTCCTGTCGCACCAAATGTGCGCAGGATGATATTTGCTTTTTCTTTGGCCAGCGCCTGTGTTTTTTGCAGGTGATCTAATTGGTGTGCAAATGGGGTATTGAAAAACTCGTGATAGATATCACCCTTGTCATTGGTTCCTTTGAGCACGTGATCATACCCGTGGTGCCATATTTCAAAGTGTTTGTTGTTATGCAATTGGTTAAGCCGTTTGCAATACCTTGAGGGGGCGCCTTCAAGGGAGTTGCCAATAAGACCCAGCCCAGCATTGATATTTTGCTCGGTAATATAAGTGATAAACGTTTGCCACCGAACGGGTAGAATGTGTTCGGGGTCGTATCGAATATCGTCTGCTTTAAGAATGATGGTTTGGGGCATAGGATTGGGCAAAAGTAAAAAGGTAAAAGTGAAAAACGCCTCAATATGAGCCCCTTGAAAATAGTGCCGATTTGGGGTTCTGTCAAGGCGCTGGACAAGTCTGGGTCGCTTGTGATATATTGGGCGTATCGGTTCTTTTTTATGTTCTAAGGGGGGAATATGTTTCAAAAGATATTTGGGTGGGTATTGGGAGGGGTTCTGATGGTGTCGTTTACAACGGTAGGGGCGATTCAGAAACCAGATGAAACGGCTGCAAAACGAGGCGAATGGGGATTTGGACCGACAATGGGTGAGGTGGTGTCTGTGACACCACCAGGGTTTGTGTGGCGTCCTCAGGCGGGCGCAACAAGCTACGGAATGCAGGTCGCGAAAGATTCGAATTTTAAACATGTGACATATGCAGCTGATAATTTGGAATTTTTCGCACACGCACCGCCCCAGACGATTGCACAAGGCGATTGGTTTTGGCGATTTCGGTATTCTGATGGTCAGGACTGGTCTGCGTGGAGTTCTGTGAGATCTTTTACTGTGCCTGATGGTGCCAAAGAGATGCCTGTGCCGCTTAAGGCTGATTTGATGGCCCGTATTCCCAAATCACATCCTCGATTGTTTGTACGGCCTGAATGGGTTGCAGATTATAGGGCACGAATTGCCGGTGATCTGAAGCCGCATTATGAGCGACTGGTGCTCGAATGTGATAAATGGGTAGCAGAACCTCCATCAACTGTGGAACCCGCTTTGTATGATGAGGGTATGAAGCGGGGCAGTGACCCGTGGCGTAAACTCTGGTGGGGGAACAGGCGGTATACCCAGAAGGTGATGAATGCTGCAGCGACACTGGCGTTTACGTATATATTGGATGGCAATGAACAATATGCTCAGTTGGCCAAAGACCTGTTGATGGCGTGTGCAGAGTGGGACCCGAAGGGTGCAACGGGATATGATTACAATGACGAAGCAGGCATGCCTTATAACTATTATTTTTCGCGTACTTATACATTTTTATATGATAGGCTCAGCGAAGAAGAGCGCACGCGCTGTCAAAACATCATGCGCGTGCGTGGGCAAGAGATGTATGCGCACCTTAATCCTCGACATTTGTGGAAACCATATAGCAGCCATTCCAATCGTGCTTGGCACTTTTTGGGTGAAGTGGGCATCGCGTTTTTGGGGGAGATTCTCGAA
>JABIFK010000841.1 GCA_018650745.1 Candidatus Latescibacterota bacterium
AAATGTGCGCCGATCCATTTTACAATACGTACCCAATTAATATTGATTTCACCACATATCTCATGTATTATATACGCCTTCGTCAGCGTCTCATCCCAGCACGGTGCGTTTGACAGTACCTGTGCCTCGCTGATAGATATACCATAGAAAAATGGCCATTAAAATGGCACCACTTGCATCCCAAATCACATCGGTCACCGTACCATCTCGACTTGGTACAAAACTTTGATGCCACTCATCTGAAGCTGCATACAACACAGACAAGGTAACACTTAAAACAACGCTGCGCGCAAACCGTTCACGAACCACACAAAGTGAGCGAAACCACAAATACACCAAAATGGCATACTCAACCATGTGGGATCCTTTGCGCACAACATAATTCAACAAATCAAATACAAGTATTTTTTCTGTATTATCAGCCGAAAACAAACTGCTCGAAAAAAGAAAAATCAAAACCAACCAAACAACCAAAGCAATACGCCAAAAACGAACGTTCACAGGCAAACCCTTTCATATATAATGGACACGCTATAATCGCCTATACCACAACACCCGTCAAGCACATTTCAATGCCATCCATAGGAGTATGATCATGCAAGACTATCAAAAAGAGTTCATCGAATTCCTCGTACGTACGCAAGCTCTACGCTTTGGAGAGTTTACCCTCAAAAGCGGTCGCAAATCACCTTATTTCTTCAATTCCGGCCAATTCGACACCGGCAACAGTGCCGAACGCCTCGGATATTTTTACGCCAGCGCCGCACGCGAACTACAAAAAGAACCCCCCCTCATCTTTGGTCCCGCGTACAAAGGCATTCCGTTGTGCCTTGCAACCGCCATTGCCTACAAAAACCATTTTGATATCGATATCCCCTTCAGCTTTGACCGCAAAGAAGTCAAAGACCACGGCGAAGGCGGTTGGCTTGTGGGACGCATACCCGATACAGATGACAACGTCCTACTCGTAGACGATGTGGTCACAGACGGTGCCACCAAAGTCGACACCATCAACCGCCTCAAAGAAGCCCTCAATGCCAAAGTCACGGGCCTCATCATTTCTGTAGATCGCAAAGAAAAAAACGCCGAAGGCGGCAATGCCATCACAGCACTAGAAGACTCAACAGGCGTTGAAGTCCGTGCCATCATCACCATCCAGGACATTTTAGAATACTTGCCCGGCAAAGAAATAGACGGCCAAGTACCCATGACATCTGAGATTCAAAAGCAAATTGAAACCTACTTGGCTGAATTTGGAGTGGATGAATAAATCCTCGAACCGACCTTAAAAAGAAAGCCTATATATCTATGACCAACTTCGCCTTTACAAAAAAAGAAAGCCTGATCGCGCGTCCAGAAAACATGCCCGCACCAGGCCCCTATTATACCACCCTCGTTGATATGAACGACGTTGAAAGCTTTCCCTACGATTATGCCCTCTACTTTTCAACCGATCATCATCGTGAAGAAGGTGGCATCTGGCTCTATGTGTGCAAAGGTCTTCCTACAGAGGCTGCCAATTGGCAATCCTACGACCAAGCCGTTGCCAATGGTGACTTTGACCACCTCACCAACAAACCCGCCGCCAACCCCATTTTCACAGATCCCGTTCAAGGCAATGGCCACACCGAAACACCTCATGCGAATGTGATAGATAACACCCTCTACATGACCTATCACAAAAACGGCATCAATGGCACACAAGCCACACTTTTGGCCACCTCCCGAGACGGCGTCAATTTTGATCGCATCAATCGCGAAGAAGATTCAGTCATTCTCACCTACAATACCGAAACAGATGTGGGTGATGGCCACACAGGGTACTTCCGGTGGGCACCCAATCCATTCCCAGGCATCCAACAAAAATATGTGGGCTATTCTCTCCACGGTGGCGGTGACGATTATCACTCGGCTATTTGGGTCTCTGAAAATGCCATAAAATGGGAGCGCTTGGCCATCTTCACCCCCTTAGAAGGATATACCGTAGACGAAGAAGACCGCATGCTCATCTGGCACGAATTTGATCCGCATTCTGTCACCAAACTCGACAGTGGCGAATACGTTGCCATCTGTGCCGGCGGCAACCGCGCATCAGGCGGTGTCGAACGTGTCAGCGAACTCTACGAGATTTACCTGGCAGAAGACGGCAGAACACTCACGCGCCAAAGCCAAAAGCTCTTATCGGTTGGCAATGCCAAAGACAATGACGTCGAAGAATTAGCATCTCCGACAACAATGGTCATCGATGGCACATACCATCTCGTATACGTAGGGGCAAGAGAAGGTGGAAGTGAAAACACCGTGATGAGTGCCGTTGGAAAACTGAATAGCCAACACCCCAAAAGCCCACAATTAGATCCATCAGACCAACAACGCCACATATATCGTGAATAGTCTTTTTACGCTCCATTTAAGCCAAAATAAGATAATCATAGCTATTCAGAACAGCAAGACGATGAAGTAACATTCAAATTACATGCTTGACATACGAACGCAATGTTCCCAAATTGGGAACATTGCGTATATTTTTTTATGAGGAAATTCATGCATGTCATCACCCGAAAAAGATTGCAAGCATTCTGGCAAAATCACCCAGATGCAGAACGCCCTCTAAAAATCTGGCTCGCAATCATGAAATTGAAACATTATGAAGGGTCTCATGAAGTTCGACAAGATTTTCCTTCAGTAAGCTTTCTTGGAAAGTGGCGCACAATTTTCAATATTGGGGGCAATAAATATAGACTCGTTGTGGATATGCGATATGATTTGGGTAGAATATATATCAGGCATGTCCTTACACATGAGGAATATGATCGACGAATGAAAGACGGTCGTTTATAAATGGCACATCACAGGAGAATCACATGGCAGACCTTCTTGACTTTACCAAACCCCATGTACTACGAAATGAATCAGAATATAACGCAGCGATAGAAGAAATAGACACACTATTAGATGAAGATCCCCCACCAGCTACAGAAGATTACGAACGTTTGGAATTTCTATCTGTTCTCGTTGAATCATATGAAAATATATACTTCCCCATTGCTGTATTGCCCACACCACAAGACGCAGTTGATTTTATGTTAGAACAAAAGGGATTATCACGAATTGATTTAGACAAGTGGATGGGAGGAAAAAGCCGCACATCAGAATTTTTCAATGACATCCGCCGATTGTCCATTCGACAAATTGAAATCTTAAGGAAAAATTTAGGAATCCCTGCAGATTTGCTTATTGGCGATCCAAAAGTTAAAACCAATTTCTAAAATTCATTCTTACCTAGCCCAAAATGCAAATGGCCGATGCAATGAAAACCGAAAATCGGACCAAAAAGAACAAGAAGGCTTAGAGTCCTTCAACAAAGGTAAATGGGGTTCTACAAACGAAGGTTTGAACAAATACAAACAGGCTGCGAAACAAACAAATATCAAAGTGGCCCAGCAAGCAACACAAGGAAAATAAGCATGAGTCAAAAAAGCCAAACATGCTTCGGCACAAAGTCTGCCAAGCCCCTCACCGAATACGACTCCAAACAAGAAGCGCAGCAAGGTGCCAACCATGCCAACAAAATGTATCAACAAAACTTGGTGCCTTATCAATGCGACAAATGCGGTCAGTGGCACCTCGCCTTAGGCAATCGCCAAACCCCAAGCAAACCATGCCATCGATGCACGGGAACGGATGGCAAATTCAAAGAAGCCTATCAAAGCCGAGAAGACGCTCAAAAAAGAGCCAACATCTTGCAAGAAGAACAAGGTGTGACATTAGGTGTGTACGCCTGTGAACACGGCAACGGCTGGCATCTGACAAAAGAAACCACACCGTTCAACAAGAAAAAACGCGCATTCAAATAAGTCCGATACCAAAACAAAAAAGGCCAACATCATATACGATGTTGGCCTTTTTTTATTTTCAAACAAATAATCATAAAAACACGTGAATTACTTATAAATACAACCGATCAACAGAGCCATCGTCCCCTTTTCCAAAGGGACTTAGGGAAACTCTCAGCCAGAATATATTTTAAACCAAGCTGACAAATCCAATTCTTATTCCTACCTACTGATAATCAAAATAAATCCCCTTCATCCATCGCCCTCCGCTAAAAGTCGTTCTGCCATGCAACATCCTATAATTGTCATATAACACAAAGTCCTGTGGCTGAAGCAATACCCGAAACTGATGGGCGGGATCTTCAATGATTTTCGTAAACAACTGATAGGCCCGATACCATTGTGTCATTTGGCCAAACGAACTGGTTTGAGGCGCAAGGGTAAAATAACTCGATCGGATTTGACGAAATTGATCTGCATCAAATGACAAAACGGGATAGCGGGTTTTGCACTCAAAATTTTTCTGATTACGATGAAACACAACCGGAATTTCAGTCAACGCTTCAAACGCAACCCGATCCAAATCACGCAAATAATGTGCGGCCTGTAACGCATCGGCAAGCATATTCTCGCCGCCCTCATCCGCTGTTTGAACGCACAGCAACAACTGAAATCGAGGCGGATGTTCAATAAACGGTTGATCCGTGTGCAAATTCACAGCCGCATTGGTATATCCCAGCTGATCCGTATTTTTGTTGGTCGTATTATCCGTTCGTAAGTCTTCAATGTATCCAAAATGACTGTCGCGCAAAACAAACACCTCGTCAGTCAAATAGGCAACCAATGCATCCACGTCTAAAGTGCAGCCTCTTACCAAAACCGCACCCTTCTCATTCAAATAACGATCACAAATCGCCACAAAATCGTCTTTGCAATCATCGTATTGAACCGCAATATGTGCCAAATTCTGTGCCTGAATATCCGTAACAGATTCATCCAATGCATACGCATGTTCCAGCAACCAGTCCAAAGCAAAATCGCTCACATGCCCATCTTCCCAAATCAGGCGTATGCCCTTGTTTTCCTGAACAAGTATTTCCCTTGGCCGAATATCCAACGGCACTTTAGACGGACACAAAATTCTTTCACGTGTCGTCTCATGCGCACAGCACGCACAATTGTGACGCAGCCAAAAATAATGATAATTTGAATATTGACCCGTCGTTTTAAAATAAACCCGTAAATATTCATTTTTATCTTCATAAATCTCTTGTTTATCAGACATTTTCACCTTGTCTCTGAACAATACGCAACAGCCATCAGCACATACACCTGTGCCACACGCACCAATTCATCTACAGGCACCCACTCTTCTGTCGTATGTGCACCGCGCGCATTGGGTCCGTGTGTCAAAACCGGCACGCCAGCCAAAGCCGCATACCGGTTGCCATCATCTACAAAAGGTTTTCCACCAAAAGGCAACGTTTTACCAACAACAGCTTCATAAGCCCCCTGAAAAGCTGTCACACTCACATCTGTTTCAGTCACAGAAAATGCATCTGCTTGCACTTCCCAAGTCACATCAATCTGCGTGCCCGTTTCTTCGGCAACAGAGGCCACAAAGGCATCAAATTCAGCCAACACGTCATCAGTCGCCCCAGGTTTCACCCATCGCCGGGTACCACGAATACAACACTTCGTCGATGATTGATTATAAATCTCGCCCGCTTCAATCTGCCCCACAAATATCGAATCAACTCCCGCATAAGGTGCCGTCCTTTGGGCCAACGTATCCCCCCACTGCTTGAGTTTACCAACCAGTGCGGCTCCAGTACCCAGCACGTCAGGCAACCCTTCAGGGCGCAACACTTCATGCACCGCATCGCCCGTTCTTGTTACAACCACTTCAAATATCGCCATCCCACGCCCAGCCAGTGGCAACCGATCCGACAAGTATTCGGGAAATAATACCGCATCGCCCACATACCCCGCATCGATCAACCCCGTCACTTGTCGTTTATCTCCCCACGGCCCCTCGTGATGATCGTGAGCCGTGAGCAACACACTGCCCTTCGTCAATGCACCCGTCTCTCGCAGCACCCGCAATGCTTCCACACAAGCCGCCACGCCACCCTTCATATCAGAAGCCCCCGAACCACGCAAAAGACCATCGGCCACACTTGGCGGCACAAATGGCAAATGCACCGTATCCAAATGGCCATCAAATTGCAACGTTCGTCCACCCACCCCACTATCCAACCGCGTCACAACAGCCGGGGCCTCGGGCCAATTTGCTTCCGGTCGATCCACAACAAAGTCTTCCGCGACTAAAATTTCGGCCAATCTATTCGACACATCTCCCGCACTCAGCGTTGG
>JABIFK010000721.1 GCA_018650745.1 Candidatus Latescibacterota bacterium
AATCTCATCTCTTAACTTAGCAGCTTCTTCATACTCTTCGCGAGAAACCACATCCAATAACTTTGCCCGAAGTGCAACCACCCGCTTCTCAGCGCCATCAAAACCTATATCTTGCGAATCTACCAAATCTTCTCTATTTTCCATATCCTGATTCTTTTCGTCTTGCCCACTGACATCAACAGGCAAAGCAGCACCAGCAATCACATCATCTGCAACAAATATAGGTACTTTAATGCGAAGAGCCATGGCAATAGCATCACTGGGGCGAGAATCAAGGCGTAGGCGTGTTTCACCTTTCAAAAGGGTCACTTCAGCATAAAATGTATCGTCTTTAAGTGTGTGAATTAATACTTGTTCTACTTGTACATCATACCCATTTAAGATTGATGCCATTAAATCGTACGCGATCGGACGAGGTGGTGGATCAGCATAAAGAGCCATAAAAATAGCCGTTGCTTCAAAATTACCTATTGCAATTGGTAAATAAAAGCGCTGATCTTTATCTTTTAACCAAACCAAGGGGTGATTACTATTCGGCTCGGGTTGGACAGCCACTACTTCCATTTCTACCATTCGCATACCCTTCCTTAAACTAAGTATACCCATTAATTAAAGAAAAAACCATAGGTTAATATAGATCTAATAATAAATAAAAATCAAGCAAAAGTTGTTTTTATTATATGCAACTTGCCAACTGAAACTTGTGGTTGTAAATTTGCTAAATAGCCTTTTTAAAAAGAATTCCCAAGAACAACAACACATAAAACTTTGGTGACAAATTAACATGCATTCAGGCTCTTAGATTTCTAAGATATATAACCAGTGTTATTAAACCCAAAGCAGAGACAGGAGAAGTTATGTCATCAGCATGTTGCGGTGCCACAAGGCCAAAAGCATCCATTAAACGCAACGCAAAAAAACGCCGCAGTAAATCACGAGCAGATGCATCTTTAAAAGGTATGGTACACATCCCTGGCGGTACATTTCGTATGGGTACCAATGATGCAGAAGGGTTTCCTGATGATGGCGAAGGCCCCATCCGCTCGGTCACAATCAAACCTTTTTATATGGATATGTGCGCCGTAACCAATGCACAGTTTTCTAAATTCGCCAAAGCGACAAGATATAAAACTGAGGCCGAGTTATTTGGGTGGTCGTTTGTTTTTCATCTTTTTATATCAAAAGAAAATGCCAACAACATTTCACAAACAGTAGCTGACACACCTTGGTGGTGGGCTGTAGAAGATGCCAGCTGGCACCAGCCAGAAGGCGCTCAATCCCATATCAAAACACGGTGGAATCATCCAGTTATCCACATTTCTTGGAATGATGCAATGGCTTATTGCGAATGGTCAGGTAAAAGGTTGCCCACAGAAGCTGAATGGGAACGCGCAGCAAGAGGAGGACAAGAAGATTTACGCTATACTTGGGGCAATGAACTCACACCTGGCAACCAACATCTATGCAATATTTGGCAGGGTACATTTCCGGAAGTAAATACCAAAGAAGATGGATATACCGGAACAGCACCAGTCACATCGTTTGCTCCAAATCCGTATAACCTTTATAATATTTCCGGTAATGTTTGGGAATGGTGCCAGGATTGGTTTAGCCCAGATTATCATATCAACGGCTCGAATCAAAACCCAACAGGTCCACCAACGGGACAAGCACGTGTCATGCGAGGCGGATCTTATCTGTGCCATGAATCATATTGCAATCGATATCGCGTCGCGGCACGCAGTGCCAATACTCCTGACAGTTCAACTGGTAATCTTGGATTCAGATGTGCACGTGATGCTTAAATTTAAGAAGTAAAGAAGGGTGTGGCAACCAGTCTCTTCCTATACAAATTAAGAGGAGAAGTGGTTGTTTCTTTTTTTTAATGCTTCAGAGAAACCTATTTAAAAAACAAAAAAAAGTGCGAAAGACTTGATGTCTCTCGCACTTTTCTTATGTCTGAATAACGGCTTACTCTTTTACAACCCAAACCTTAACTTTTGCATCTACATCTGCCAGCAAACGAAGAGTGACATCATAAACACCCAAAGCACGAATAGGCTCGTCAAGTTGTACAGCACGTCTGTCGATATCAAAACCTTGCTCTTTGAGCAAATCAACAATCTGTTGGGCAGTAACAGAACCAAAAATACGATCCCCTTCGCCCACAGTGACGGGTACATTGCACGAAACTTTTGCTAATGCGGCAGCCAAGACCTCGGCTTCACGTTTGGCACGTGACTGTTGCACATCACGCTGACGGCGTACCTCTTTATAAACAGCCATATTGCCTTTATTGGCAATCAAAGCCAATTGGCGGGGCAACAGAAAATTTCGAGCAAAACCATGTTTTACAGCTACAATTTCACCCGCATTGCCCAATCGATCAACATCTTCTGTTAGAATAACCTTCATGATTCTATTCCTATCATGTTTAAGAGCGCGAACACATAATAATTACATATTACTCTACTTAACTGCATCGGCAACAAAAGGCATAAGCGCTATTTGACGTGCCCGCTTAATTGCACGCATCAACACACGCTGGTGCCGAGCACAAGTGCCCGTCATACGCCGTGGTATAATTTTACCACGCTCAGTTACAAACCGACGCAAAACCCGCTCACTTTTATAATCAATTTTCAATGCTTTATCTTCGCAGAAGCGACAAACTTTCACACGTCCCCGATTCATTCCGAAACCTCCTCTGTATTATCATCAGAATCCGAACCAGCTTCATCAGCCTTATCCTGATCAACATCACTTTCAACAGGATCAGCTTCGGGTTCATCGGCTTCAAAACCACCTGGAACAGTAATAATCATATGACGCAAAACACCAGCATCAAGGCGACAGGCGCGATCAACTTCTGATATGGCTTCAGGTTCTGCCTGAAATTGAAAAAATGTATAATCACCTTGTTGGCGTTTACGAATATCATAAGCCAACTTTCGCGAGCCCCATCGATCAACATTGATCAACGTGCCCTGTTCACCAACTAAAGCCTCATAACGCGTCACCGCCTCATCCACACTGCCTTCGGCAAGTTGGATGTCGACAATTAACGTCATTTCATAATCTTTTGGCATAAAGCCTCCCCTTGGACATATGGCCCAAAAGCTTCACCTTTTGAGCGGGGTTTAAAATAAGGGATTCCATTTTGCCAGCAAAGGAGCCAGCACCAATGAAACCACGGACATAAGTTTAATAAGGATATTTAAAGATGGACCCGATGTGTCTTTCAGTGGGTCACCAACAGTATCTCCTACAACAGCGGCCTTGTGCGCATCAGACCCTTTGCCGCCAAAGCTTCCATCTTCAATAAGTTTTTTGGCATTATCTAAGGCCCCACCACTATTCGACATCATTAAGGCCAACAACACACCCGAGAGTGTTGCCCCTCCTAACATGCCTCCCAAAGCTTCAGCTCCCAGAAGGAAACCAACAATTACAGGTGTCAATACAGCAATTAACCCAGGCAAAACCATTTCTCGCAACGCGGCAACCGTACAGATATCCACACATCGACGCGTATCTGGCTTAGCAGTACCTTCCATGAGGCCTGGAATTTCTCTAAATTGTCTTCTTACTTCTTCAACCATCTGAAAAGCAGCATTGCCAACGCTCGTCATTGTTTTTGCAGCAACCAAAAAAGGAACGACACCACCAATAAACAACCCAATGACCACCATCGGTTTGGTTAAATCAATGGACTCCAAACCAACAGCTACAGTATATGCTGAAAATAATGCCAAGGCAGTCAAAGCCGCCGAACCAATTGCAAATCCTTTTCCAATCGCAGCTGTTGTGTTGCCCAAAGAGTCAAGACTATCTGTGATCTTTCGGGTTTCTGGCCCCAGGTTAGCCATTTCTGAAATACCGCCGGCATTATCAGCAATCGGACCATAAGCGTCTACAGCCATTGTCACACCCACTGTCGAGAGCATACCAACAGCCGCAATACCAATGCCGTATAAGCCTGCAAAATTGAATGCCAACCCAATAGCAGCACAAATGGCCAAAACAGGCAACGCGGCACTTTCCATACCAACAGCCAACCCTGCAATCATATTCGTTGCAGAACCTGTTTCAGATGCTTTTGCGATACGCCAGACGGGAGCACCACCCGTATAATACTCAGTCATTAAGGCAATAACAATTCCAGTTAAGCACCCTGAAAAAATTGCCCAAAACACACCGTATGACAAGCCTAACATCCCAGTGGCCCAATATGTGCCAATCAACATCAAAAGCGCAGCAATATATGTTGCATAACGCAACGCAGCCTCGGGGCTCATCGCTTGTAAAATACGAATCGATCCTACACCTATTAGGGATGCAACCAACCCGATCATAACCACAATCAAGGGAAATTGCATCGCGGCCATACGCACGGCTTCAGAATTCCCACCTAACAAGCTTAGCAAACTTCCACCAGCAGTGGCAGCAATAGCCAATGTGGCAATGATAGAACCAACATACGATTCAAAAATATCGGCCCCCATACCAGCCACATCGCCAACATTGTCGCCAACATTATCAGCGATAGTCGCGGGGTTTCTTGGATCATCTTCAGGAATACCAGCTTCGACTTTGCCAACCAAATCGGCACCTACATCAGCCGTTTTGGTATAAATCCCCCCCCCGACACGTGCAAATAAGGCAATAGAACTGGCACCCATTGCAAACCCACTAATCACTGCAGATTGATCAGGTTGATGATAAAAATAAAAAAGCAAACCCACGCCTAAAAGGCCCAAGCTTGCAACAGCCAACCCCATCACTGCACCACCCGAAAAAGCGATATTCAATGCTTTTGCTTGCCCTTCTTGATTGGCAGCAAAAGCCGTTCTCACATTTGCTCGAGTTGCCGCTTGCATACCAATAAACCCAGCCAAAACAGAACAAATGGCACCGCCCAAAAATGCGAATGCCGTAGCAGAGTTGATACCGACAGACAACAACAGGCTTACGGCAATGACAAAAATGGCCAACACCCGATATTCGCGCTTAAGAAAAGCCATCGCACCTTCGTGGATGGCATCTGATATTTCGCGCATATGATCAGTACCATCTGGTTGTTTACAAACATACACATAGATGATACCGGCAAAGAGAAGTCCTACAGCACCCAAAATAGGAGCCCAGACCATACCATTCCTCCCAAACCCACTTAATTAAACTGATTCATGGCACTTTCAATACCCAAAGTAGCCCAACACAATACACCCGCACTTGCTTGTGCTATATCTATTGCATCCGACTCTTCAGGCAAAAATGCCCCTAAAACGTGACCAATAAGATCATTTGGATCTGGTGGTTGCCCAACACCTATTCGGAGCCGTGAAAATTGAGACGATTTGAGTTCTTCAACAATGGAACGCAAACCATTATGCCCGCCATGGCTACCACGCCGCCGAAAACGAAAACAGCCAACATCTAAGTGAATATCATCGACGAGAATCAAAAGATCTTCAGGTATCAGATTGAATTTCTCAAGCACGTCAATGACAGCAACACCACTGCTATTCATATAGGTTGTGGGTTTAATCAAAAGCAGATCTTCATTACTTTTAATTGTTGCCCACAAAAACGATGGCTCTTGCTGCCAAACAATATTCGATGCCAGGTGGTCAACTATCCAAAAGCCAACATTGTGACGCGTATCCACATAACGCATTCCAGGATTACCCAATCCAACAACGACCTTCACCATCATACTCCATTATTATTCTTCGCCGTCTTCATCATCTTTCTTGCCACGTTCAATAACCTCAGGTTCTTGCATTGCTTCTGCTTCTGCTTCTTCAGCTTCCTCTTCTTCAGTACGCTGTACTGATGGGGCGGCCACAGAGAATACGGTACGTTCACCATCTGTAACAATCGTATTCTCTGGATTTTCTAAGGTAATATCTGAGACGTGTAGATTGTCCCCCACTTCTAATGCTGCAACATCTATAACAATACGGTCAGGAATGTCTGTGGGCAAACACTCCAACTCAATGTGGTGCAACATCTGCTCTAAAATCCCACCGTCATTGCGCACCCCAGTAGGAATACCATCAGAGTCTACCATAACATCCACAATGATTTTTTGTGTCAAATCAATGCGATGAAAATCGACATGAATCATATCACCACGCAGATAACCTTGCTGTAATTCTTTTACAATGGTGCTTTGTGTTTGATCACCTGTATCTAAATTGATAATTGCATTGCGCCCATGCTTATGCAACAAGGTTTCCAATGCTTTAACATCAACAGAGCACGAAATTGGATCCGCTTTTGCCCCATAAACCACAGCAGGCAATTGGCCCGCAGATCGCAACCGCTTAGCCGCCTGTTTGCCCGACTCAGATCGGACTTCAGCTTTTAAAACAACTTGATCAGACATGAAAACCATCCTCCATTTGCCCGCAGAGGTTTGGCCTTAAACCACAACCTTCTAAGGGAGACTTTCGCAAAAAATTACTTTAGGTCAAATTATTAAAGACCCATTAAGGTATTTACGATAATACTGGGTGACACAAAAATACCCGATATCCGTTATCTTGAAACACCGAAAACGCGTTATTCGCTGTTTTCACATCTTCAAATACACCATAAAGTGTTGAGCCACTTCCAGATAGAGAAGCTGAAGTGGCCCCATGTTTCTTAAATTCGGAAAGAATTTGAGCCACTTCTGGATGGGTCTGAAGTATCAGCGGTAAAAAGTCGTTCTCAAGATGCTGCAAAAGCTCGGAAATGTAAATTTCATCGGGGTTTACGCAGTTGAGGAAAGTAGCATATCCCCCTTTTCCTGTCAAGGCTTTTTTATAATTTGCAAAAGCCCATCCGGTAGCCACTTCGAACTCTGGCGCAACCAACACATAGACCACTTGGCCGTGCCAAGGAATATATTTTAGTTGTTCACCACGGCCGTGAACAAGAGCAGTGCCTTTTTGAATAAAAAAAGGCACATCAGACCCCAAAACCAATCCCAAATCTCTTAATTGATCCAAAGAAAGCTTAGCTTCCCAAATGCGATTTAGAGCCAACAACACTGTTGCCGCATCTGAACTGCCACCTCCTAAACCAGCACCATAAGGTATACGCTTCTCAAGATGGATTTGTATGCCATTGTCAATACCAGTGGCTTGCCGAAAAACATCTACAGCTTGGCATACTAAGTTATCTCGGCCTGAAGGTAACTTAGGATCGTCACAGGAGAAAATGGTTTCCCCTCTCTTGGCCACATCAAAAATCAAGCGATCAAACAAATCTATGGTTTGAAAAATCGAAACCAAATCATGAAACCCATCTGAGCGCTTTCCCAAAATCTGAAGTCCCAAATTGAGCTTTGCGGGTGCTTTTTCAGCGATCAAAATCAAATCTCCTCGATGAACTGCCAAAGTTGCAGTTTGCCTGTAAAACCCATTTCAACCAATAACATTTACAGTAACAACTATATATTAAAGAAGTTCCTTTTTAACAATTGACGCTTCGAAAAAAATATAATACATTGGAGAAACAATCTTACGACCTCAGTATACATAACCATTCGGAAAATTTCAAATTATGCGTTTTTTAATAAAAAAAAAGGTGACACTATTATTCTGTATTTTTGCATTTTCAGCAAATCCACTTTTTGCTCAAGGTACACAAGCCGAAAACAACCATTTTAAAATTGCCCAAAGCATGTTCGGTGAAGGTGCATATGCCAATGCGGCACAAGAATTCAAACAATTCATTATTAACTTTCCAACAAGTGAGCGCTTGCCAGATGCGCTACTGCAATTGGGTGAGGCCTATGCGCGCGGGAATCAATCTCAGGAAGCGATAGAAGCCTATCAGCAATTCATAGATCGATACCCCAGTCATTTTGCAGTGGCAAGTGCCATGCGTTCAAAAGCACAAGCACTTGAACAAATACAAGAGTACAACAAAGCGGGCCAAGCATATGAAAACGTGCATGCATCTTACCCAGAAGGCGAATATGCTGTCCAAGACCTGCTCTCTGCGGGGCGCAACTATCACTTGGGTCAAAATTTAGAGGCTTCTGAGCGTGCCTATTCTTTTTTAATTCGCCAATACCCACAATCACCTCTCGTTCATGAGGCCGTCTATAATTTAGGACGCGTATTGCTTGACGATCAGCGCACCGAAGAAGCACTCATACAATTTAAAGCCATTGTTGATTTTTCTGGCACAACAGAACGCAAACCTGATGCCTTATTGGATATTGGAAAAATAGCGCTATCACGCGAAGACTTAGAGGAAGCCAATCGCATATTTGACGATCTGCGAAAAAAATTCCCCAAGAGTCTTTCAGCAGAAAATGCATACCTCGTTTTGGGTGGATGGTATGCAAACACAGAAAATTGGGCCGGCGCAGAAGCTGTATATAGACAAGCAACAACACATTTATCTCGCAATGCAAGAAGACAGCAAGCCTTGCTGGGTCGTGCCAATGCCTTGCGCAAGCTTAACCGCAGCGATGAGGCATTAAAGCTCTACACTGAATTCTTAAAAGCATATCCCAAAAGCCCCTTTTTTGCACATGCTCGATTGGGGCATGGTCGGGCATTCGCCGATCTAAAAAATTATCGTGATGCACTGCAAGCCTTGAAACGTTTGCAAGAATCATTTCCCAATACCGATGTAAGCATTCAGGCCTACGGTGACATTGGCAATATTTGGCGCACCTTAGGCACACCACAAAAAGCCTTATCGGCCTACCAAGCATACGAATCGAAAATACAATCGCCACAAGAAAAAGCGTCTGCACGCCTTCAAATTGCCCACATCTACGAAGATTTAAATTGGCACGACTTGGCAAGTGACAGTTATCGTCAACTCATAGCAGGAGATATTGTCCGTTATGCGGCTGAGGGACAATTTGGATTGGCGCAAATATTTAAAAAAACGGGCAAAACGAAACTGGCATTGCGTGAATATCGCACATACCTCAAAAATCACGCAGATGGCCCACACGCCGAAACGGCAGAAGCACGCATTCAACTCCTAAAAGAATTTTACACACCCACACCACAAGAAATCACCTGGATAGACTTACTCACAAATTTACACGCCATTACAACAGACCCACTTTCAACATTCCAAATGGGCAAAGCGTTGTATGAGCGAAAAATGTATCATCAAGCAGCAGAACACCTTGAGACCATACGTTCCCAAGATGAAGCAAATAAATGGTCTGCAGAAGCACTGTATTTGCTAGGGAACAGCCACCTCAAATTGGCCAAAAAATCAAAACTTGAAAACACCATCCAAGAAACGAACAAACATTCTGAAGTGGGGTTAAACCATTTAAAGTCACTTGTCGATACATTTCCAAACAGTGATTGGACAGACGATGCGGTTTTATCCATTACGGCCGCAGAAACAGCCTCGTTGCCAGATTCGACACGCGCCTCACAACAGAAAGAACGATACAGTGCATTCCTTGCAAATTATCCTCAAAGTAATCGCATTCACGAAGCCAAACTGCGTATTGCAGATACCGACCTTACAACTAACGATATAGCCAATGCATACAAAACGTATCAAGCTGTGCAAACACAAACAGATAATCAACAAAACAAAGAACGTGCCACCTATGGCATAGGGCTTTGTCAAACACGTTTGGGCAACCCCGCCGAAGCAGAAAACACTTTGCGCGACTTTCTTTTTCAATACCCCCAAAGTGATTTGGCTCCCCACGCGCGTTTTCAATTGGGTCAAATTTTATTACGCGACCTGAAATATTATGCCAGCGCAGCAGAAGAGTTTTCTGAACTCTTGGCCGCACCTTCATCCCTAGAGCTTGAACGTGCAAGTCGTTCTTTATTGGCTGAGTGTTATTTTCAACTCAAAGATTATAACCAAGCTATTACCATCGATGAAACACTCTTGCGAAGAGAAACATCACCAGACCTCTTACGACGACTCGCAAAATCATACTTCAACAACAATCAACATGATAAAGCAGTAACAACATACGCTCATTTTTTGCGAAAATTCCCCAATGCTTCTGATGCCGACAGCATCGCATTTACACGTGCAGAGCGGCTGGCCTTTTTAGATCGCACGCCAGAAGCCATCAATGCCTTTCGTGAATTTGCAAGCAAATACAAAA
>JABIFK010000553.1 GCA_018650745.1 Candidatus Latescibacterota bacterium
ACCTCACGCGTGCACTGGATCCCTCACGCCCATGTCACCCCACCAGTGGTTATGTTCACGTGGTCACTGACATCTTCACCGTTCACAACTATGAACAAGATCCTGAAAAATTCGCCGAAACCTATGCTTCCGTTTCACCAGACGATTTGGCAAACACATCTGTACGTTTTCCCGAACTCTCCATCCCTTATAATGGAACACCCTACGTTGTTGATGAATACGGTGGCACATGGTGGGATGCCAATGCCACAGAAACCGAACAAGAAGCCGATCGCAAAAGCAGTTGGGGGTATGGGGCACGCCCAACGGATATTGAAGAAGTCTATCACCGCATCGAAAAACTCACAGAAGCACTCACCGATCACCCAAATATCGCCGGCTATTGCTACACCCAACTTACGGATGTAGAACAAGAGCAAAACGGCATCTACACATATGACCGCCAAGAGAAATTTGACGCAGAACGGCTCAAGCGATATTTTGGTGCACCTGCTGCCATTGAAAAAACATAATTCATAAATTAACAATTATTTACAAGCATATCAAAGGCCGTGAATTTCCATTCACGGCCTTTCTCATTTTACGTCAAAACAGAACATTTGACCTACGAGTTTTCTCGAAGTATCATGAGCAAGTTATTATACCTCTGAGGTTCATTCAACCAAGGAAAGTCCTATGGAAGCAACTTCCAATACGACCGTTAAAGTACCTGTACAATTCTATCCACCGGGCTTTTTGGACAATCTTGACAAAGGCTCAGAAGGTGTGTTTGGTTTGCCAACAAGTGAAGTCGCACTTGTCCTTGTTGACACATGGAATCACAGCGATCCAGAAGAGGGTCAGGCCCCGCCCAAACACACCCAAAATACACAAGACCTGTTGCACAATTGCCGAGAAAACGGCATTATAGTCATCCATGCGCCCAACCACCCCGTTGTGGACAAATATTCCCAATACCACAGCATCAAAGAAACCGTTCAAGATTTTTGGCCGCAAGAACAACCTGAAAATCCTCCCTTTCTCGATTGGCCTCCCCAAGACAACGATATCTACACCCAAGCCAGAAAAATGCGTTCAGGATCATCTGTCCCTTCACCAACACCCAATCGTAACGAACGCGACATCTCTCGATTCCTGCTGCCACTTGAAGACGAATACGTACTCGCCACACACAATGAATTTCGCTATGTCTTATGGCAACACAAAATCAAACTCCTCCTCTATGCCGGTGGCGCACTCAACGAGTGTATGCAACATCGCGACACAGCCATCAATATACTCGCCGGTATAGACAGTTCCAGAACAGGTTTCACAATTGTTGTGCTTGATGATTGTAGCTATGCCAAATCCACACCCAGCATGAGTGAACCCGACATGATCCACGCGATGCTCGAATACTTCAAATTCAAAATTACTTTTGTTGGCAACTCAAAACAAATTTCATTTGCTTAACAAAATCTCTATTGGGCGCTGTGAGTGCTCAATGCTTCGTCCTATCACTGACGTTCACTCTGAAGCAACAGACGCTCTGAGTCTGCACCCATTGTACCCGAAGCCAAATGTTACGAACTTGCACGGTACCCAATTTTATTTTTAAAAGGAATCCCCCATGTCCCAACCCTCAAAAATCTACGCATACCCTCTGGCCGAAGGCCTCTTCATCAAAGAAGAATACCAAGAATCAAACCGCCACTTTACACACCCCGGTGTCTTCACCAACAAACAAACCATTAAATCAGTGCGCGATCACATCAAATCTGACAACGCGCCTTGGGTCAAGAGTCTCGCCCATTGGGAAAACTGGGCCAAGGGTGCACTTGCACAAGAACCCGAACCTGTGCAACGCATCTTTCGCCGCACGCCCAATCACATTGGCGTAGACGAAAGCATCCGTGACTTTACCGCTGCTCAAAACCTCGCCTATCTTTTTTGTCTTACTGATAGAGTGGAATACGCCGATAAAGCCATTGAAATCATCAATGCGTGGAGCAGCACCCTCAAAGCCGTACGCGGTGCAGGTTTCAATCTCCAGTCTGGCTTGATCATCCCTCAACTCATGGGTGCGGCTGATCTCATCAAACACAGTTGTGATCGCTGGAGCCAAGAAGACCAAGCTCGCTTCCAAGGCTTCTCCGAAGTCATTCTCTTGCCTCACGTCATCAATCTACGCATCTCTATCAATGGCAACCACGATTGCGCCACCAACATGGCCCTTGCAGCCTTGGGCATTTACCTTGACGACGAATTCCTCTTCAACCGATCCATCAACTACTATTTACACAGCAAAGGGTACGGCTCAATTGCCCACTACTTTTTGGCCAATGGCGAATGCCAAGAAGACGGCCGCGACATGGGTCACTCTCGCATGGGCGTACGCTTCTTTGCCCGCATAGCTGGCATGGCACGCAACCAAGGTGAAAACATTTATGACCGCTTCGACTATCGCCTTGCCGCTGCCATGGAACACTATGCCCGTGTGCAAATGGATTATTACACTCCCGCCATGTACAGCAGCGTTCACCTTTCGCCTTTGGGCTTAAGAGGCATGATCGACCTCTCTGAACTGCAAGCTTACCACTACTTCACACACGAACGCAACATGCCCATGCCGTTTATGACACGGCTCATTCAAATCACGCAGGACTGTGATCCAACGCTCTTAGACCAGAACCAACTCTTTTTACCTGATGAACTCACCCTTTCCGAAGCACCATCCTTTCCAAACATAAACAAAAGCACATTCAGCTTTGGCGTCATCCCATTCGACGGCGGCGCATTAGACAAAGACACCTATTCACAACTGTCCGACAGCCTATCGCAAACCACAGGCAAACCCACGCAAATTGTATACGCTCAAGATTACGATACACTCTTACAAGGTGTACACAATGGCGATCTAAACGCCGCACTCGTGCCACCCGACGAATATGTCGATCAGCAAGACACACTCGATCTTGGACTTGTGGCATCGGAACGCATGCCTGATGGCCGTGAGGGCTTCCATCATGTTTGGCTCGTGCCCAAAGCTGCCAATGTCACCACACTCAAAGATGCATTTGAATCTGACATCATCCTCGCAGCAGTTTTCCCTTGGGCCTTGCCTTCTTGCATCGATCTCTTACCGCTCATTAACGCAGGCATCTCTATCACCGACATCTTTGCACGCATACGTTTTGATCAAGGCAATGGCAGCTATGCCTATAAATTCTCTGACATGTTCAAAACCCTCTTTTCAGCAGATCAACCCAACAACATCTTTGCTGCTGTTGCCACCACCGATCTCGACGTCAACGCCTACAGACTCCCTTTAAGCAAACTCAATCGCTCCGCACACGCCTATCCCTTTGTTGAAAAATATCACAACGACTGGCAAAAGGTCTTTCCCTACTACACACCGTTCTTTGGTGAAGCCTTGGGTTTCAGCGTCAATCTCCACGAACAAAAACCCAAACACTTTAGTGACTACGAAGACCAAGTTACCGTTCTGCATCAATCTCCAGCAATACCCGGTCAAGCGGTTGTCATGAAAAAAGGGACCGAAATCGAACTGACCTGTCCAGCCAATTATTTGGCCCGTGACGAATGGGATCATCGTTTGTGCTTCCCAGGTCTCATTCCCACAGACGACAGCAAATACGACATCATCCGTCGTGCATTGGCACTCAAACAAGACCTCTTTGAAAACCACACAGAAACAGAAATTCGTGTGGGCAGTGGTGTAAAAAAAGGTAAGGTCACTGAAAAAGGAATGCCCGAAACGGTTTATCATGATCTGCGCTTTGGTGGTGGTCATCAAACACCGTCTAAACGGTGGGACTTTACGCCTGACAGTTGGATGCGGCAGATGATGCGAGGCTAACCCCCCGGCCCCCTAATGAGTTTTGCTATTCAAAAAGGGTAATGGGAGTTACGGATGAAGAGTTTGAGCAAATAGCCCCTGACCTATGAGGCCAGTATATTTAAGTAAGTCGGATGACCCATTATTAAACTGCTCCAAGAAGTCTCGAACGTATTG
>JABIFK010000501.1 GCA_018650745.1 Candidatus Latescibacterota bacterium
CAGAGGGTGAACCGGGCGTCTTGCCTTTGTCGGTTGATCCGCGACAGATGTCTCTTTTTGGTGCGGGGTGGACACTTGGGAGTTTGAAGTATTTGAGCGAAGCAGGTGTGCGCAGTGTGACTTATTATGAAACTTCGGGATGGCGGGGCGTGCAAGAGACAGAGATGGGTTCGAGAGAGCCCGACCTCTTTCAATCCACACCCGCATCGGTCTTCCCACTTTTTCACACGATGGCTTATTTCGGTGGTGTAAAAGGGGGCGAAATTATCCCTTCAGCGTCGAGTAACACATTGCGTGTAGACGGTGCCATTTTGCGTAAAGGGAAATGGGTACGTTTCCTGATAACAAATCTCACAGCAGAAGAACAAAAAGTGCGCGTGTCTTATGCGGGTTTGAATGGCACTGTACGTGCTGAAATAATGGATGAAGCATTTTTTGAGACGGCAACTGAATCTCCCGAACGTTTTCGTTTGCGCAAGACAGAGGAACAGGGCGTGAAGATTGTTGAGGTGACAAATGAGACGTTTGAGTTGACTTTGGCACCGTTCGCATTGGTGTGTGCAAAAGCCGCAGTTTGATCCTCGGTGGTTAGCAGAAACGACATCGTTCGTGGACGGGTGGGATGATCTGGCGGACAAGGGACCGGCAGATCATCTGAGTATTCGATGGTGTTTTGGATCCGTTGCGAAGGCTTGGGGATGGGTTCTTTCTGGTGGGGTGAAGTGTGAATGTTTCTGTTGGGTCTATAGATTTTAAGGAAGGTACGCATGAGTGAACGGGTTGTAGCAAAGTATTTGATGGAAACGGCATTCCCAATAGAACAAGCTGCCGATGTGATCGGTGGTGAGCAATCGTCTGGGACGTTTGTACAAGTGCCAGGTGAGACGGCTGATTTGCGTGAGCGCTTTCGTGCTCGGGTAGAAGAGATTCATGTGCTAGAGACCGTTTCAGAGCCGAGTCTGCCTGGTGGTGGGGTGCCCACCGAGGGGGGGGGCAATTATACACGTGCCGAGGTCACGTATTCTTTCTCGCTTGAGAATATGGGCGTGAATTTGCCCACGTTGATCGCGACAGTTGCCGGTAATTTATTTGAGCTTCGTGACGTATCTGGTTTGAAATTGCTGGACTTTGATGTGCCACAAGCGTTCGCCGAAAGATACGTTGGCCCCCAGTTTGGTATTAAAGGGACACGCGAGCTTGCGGGTGTATTTGACCGACCTATTATTGGCACAATTGTCAAACCGAGCGTGGGATTGACGCCCGATGCTACTGCGAGTTTAACGGGTGACCTAGCTGAAGCGGGCATTGACTTTATTAAAGACGATGAATTGATGGCTGATCCACCGCATTCACCGCTCAAGGAGCGTGTTGAGAAAGTGATGGCGGTGATCAATGAGGCGGCTGATCGTACAGGTAAAAAGGTGATGTTTGCTTTTAATATTACCGATGAGTTGGATACCATGCTTGAGCATCACGATACGGTTTTGAACGCAGGAGGCACCTGTGTGATGGTGAGTTTAAATAGTATTGGATCTGCGGGCGTTGCTTATTTGCGCAAGCATTGTCAGTTACCCATTCACGGGCACCGCAATGGTTGGGGGATGTTGACTCGGCACCCTATGTTGGGTATTGGGTTTTCTGCTTATCAAAAGATTTGGCGCTTGGCAGGTGTGGATCATATTCATGTGAATGGCTTTCGGAATAAGTTTTGGGAGCCAGACGATTCTGTGGTGCAGTCTATGAAAGCGTGCTTCAAACCTTTCTTAGGCGGGTATGAAGTGATGCCCGTGATTTCATCTGGACAATCGGCAGGGCAAGCACCTGATACATATAAACGTGCAGGCAGTGTCGATGTGATGTATTTGGCTGGCGGTGGCATTATGGCGCACCCCGGCGGCCCTGCATCGGGCATGAAAGCCCTCAGTCAAGCCTGGGAAGCTGCGGTGAACGGGATTGACTTGGAGACCTATGCCGAAGTGCATATTGAATTGAAACAAGCTATCAAAAAGTTTGGCAACCTATTTTAGGTCGCTGTTGGTGTATTTCTGTGTTGGGTTGGGCGTCCGCTTTAGCGGACTGGGTGTTTTTATTGCATTGGGATTTTTCCCAGTGGTTTTTGGTTTTTGGAATTCATCCAAGGATCTTAGGAGACATGAATGGCCGAAACAGAAGAGCTAAATGGCAGTGGCGGTCCCGATGTGAGCAAGTGGGGGCGTATTGAAGTCACGTTCGAAAGTTCAGAAGTTTACAAAAACCCAATTCAAGAAGTGGCGTTACAGGTGATTTTTACATCGCCGTCTGGTGGTTCTCATAATGTGATTGGTTTTTGGGATGGCAGTACGCGTTTTCGTGCACGGTTTACCCCCGAAGAAGAAGGCGTTTGGTCCTATGTCACGTTCTGTTCTGATATGGACAATGGTGGCTTGCACAA
>JABIFK010000378.1 GCA_018650745.1 Candidatus Latescibacterota bacterium
CCATGTATCTGCGCAAACGTATTCACCAACCCCGCCTCCAACCACCACGCATACTCAGGCCCATACGGTGTATGATTAAAATCGCCTTGCACGATCACCGAATGCCCCGTCGCCAAATCACCTTTCATCACCTCCAACATCTGCTTCACCTCCCAACACCTTACATCTGCCCACCCCGCAAACGTATGCACACTATGTACAATCAACGGTTCCCCGTCATCCATCTCCAAAACCGCCCGCCCCCAATGCCGCGTAAAAAGATCCGCCCGTCGCTTATGCCCCAACGGACAATTCCCAGCCTCCAAAACCTTATACCGCGTCACCAATCCCCCCGGCCACAACCCCGGACTCTCAAAATACACATGCTCAAACGCCATCGCCTCCGCCAACGCCGCAACCGCCGCCTCATCATGTGATTCACTTGTCGTCACAATATCCGACCCATAAGACAACAGCGCCTCCCCAATCTCCCGTGCCCCATCCACCGACACTTTCCCCCCAACCTTCCCGCGCACCCAGTTTGGCTGATGCACATACCCCACAAAACTATACACATTATAAGCAACCGTAATCATATCAACCTCGCCCAGTGACACATACAATGATCTCTACCGAAACACATCCACTATTATATTCTAGCCATAAATGTATCCACCTCAAAACTTAAATACCACCCCTCTGGTGGTGTGGGCCGTTGTGCAGTTGGTGTGGCAGTGTTGGGTGTGTGCGGCAGGGGCATATGGAATATGCGGAAGGGCGGGAACTGCACGGGCAGGTGAGGGTGGCC
This sequence comes from Candidatus Latescibacterota bacterium, assembly GCA_018650745.1. GTDB lineage: Bacteria > Latescibacterota > UBA2968 > UBA2968 > UBA2968 > JABIFK01. Next base: position 788 of record JABIFK010000378.1, read on the forward strand.
TCAGCCAGAAACAAACACTGAACAACATAAAGCGCCCCGCAGGGGCACATTTCTTTGCCTACTTTCTTTGGGTGTTTTCAAAGAAAGTAGGTCGTCGAAGACAAAAAAGGGTCGTGCATCACCCGATGCACGACCCTTTTCACCAAAACCCTTATTTCCTACCCCACTTTTTCAATCCCAAACCCAACCTCATTGCCGTCCAAATCAACAACATCCCCATCAACAGCATCCACACGATTCAGCGATGTACACAACGTCTCTCCCATAATATAATCCTGGAATTGATCCATCGCCGCAACAGCTTCATCAGGTGCAGAGTAAGAAACCGTAATCCGATCCGACACATCAAAATCCTTCTCTTTGCGCAAGTTTTGGATCACATGCACAATCTCACGTGCCAACCCTTCCCGCTCCAAATCCGCATCCAAATGCAAATCCAAAGCCACCGTAATATCCCCCTCATTGGCCACCGCCATCTCTTCTTTTTCTTCCCGCTGAATCAAAATATCATCCAACGTCAATTCCACTGGATCCATACCATCCACTTCCAAAGCAATATGTTCCCCAGCACGCAACTTCTGAATGTCTTCAAAAGACAAATCCAAAATCTTCGCCGCTGCCGCCTTCATATTCTTACCCAGCTTTGGCCCCAAAGATTTAAAATTCGCCTTCGCACTCAAATGCACCACATCTTCTTCATTGGCACGAATCTCCACCGTCTTCACATTCAACTCATCCATCACAATGTCTTTCAGCGATTCCAAATCGCCACGCACATTGTCATGCATCGACACCAAAATGGCCGTGCGCAAAGGCTGACGTGTTTTAGAATTGGCCTGACTGCGCAAATACCGCCCCAATGAAACCGCCGTGCGTGTATGCGCCATCTGGCGTTCCAACGTCTCATCCATATCGGTTTCCAACACCGTTGGATAATCACACAAATGCACCGACTCTGGCATATCTGCCGAACGCAAATTGAGATAAATTGTCTCCGTCACAAACGGCGCAAAAGGTGCCAGTGCTTTGACCAAGGTCAACAACACATGATGCAGCGTCGCATAAGCACTCAACTTATCGCCATCATTGTCACTCTTCCAAAACCGACGACGACTGCGGCGAATATACCAATTGGTCAAATCATCAATAAACGTCGTAAACTGCACCGCTGCCGTCTGTAAATGACAATGGTCCAAACCATTGCGAATATCGCGCACCAAGTGATTCAAACGTGCCCGAATCCACCTGTCCAACGGGTGTTCGGCCTGTTCAGAAGCCTCAGCCGTATCAGGGTGCCAATTATCCAAACGCGCATACGTCACCAAAAAACTATACGAATTCCACAACGGCAAAATCACACTGCGCATCGTCTCTTGCACACCCTTTTCCGAAAACGTCACGTTTTCGCCGCGCACCACAGGCGACGACAACATATTCAACCGCAACGCATCAGCACCATATTGATTCATCACATCCATTGGGTTGGGATAATTCTTCAACCGCTTCGACATCTTCCGACCATCTTCGGCCAAGATCATGCCATTAACCACCACATTTTTAAATGGCGGACGATCAAACAGTGCGGCGCCCAACACCACAAGCGTATAAAACCAACCCCGCGTTTGATCCAAACCTTCAGCAATAAAGTCAGCTGGAAAATGTTCCTCCAACCAATCCTTATTGTCAAATGGATAGTGCCGTTGCGCATAAGGCATCGCCCCACTTTCAAACCAGCAATCCAATACCTCTGGCACACGTGTTAAAGGCCCTGTTTCACCGTCAATAATGACCGGATCCATAAAGTGTTTATGAATATCATCAAACGTACCGCCCGTGCGTTCCTCAAGCTCACCAATTGAACCCACACAAATTACTTCACCCGTTTCTTCATTGCGCCAAATAGGCAACGGACATCCCCAATATCGGTTTCGAGAAATCGCCCAATCGCGTGCATTTTCCAACCACTTGCCAAACCGCCCACCCTTAATATGCTCAGGCACCCAATGGATCTGGCTGTTGGCTTTCAGCATCTTCTCTTTTACCTTCTCAATATCTACAAACCACGTAGAGATCGCCCGATAGATCAACGGCGACTCACACCGCCAACAGTGTGGATAACTGTGCTGATGCGTACTGCGATGCACCAACTTCCCTTCATCCTTCAATCGCCGCATAATATCACTATCGCAGTCCTTCACAAATCGGCCTTCATAATCGGGCACTTCATCTGTAAAACGACACTCTGCATCAATGGGGCACACCGCAGGCACACCATGAGCACGCCCAGCTTCGGCATCGTCTTCACCAAAGCCTGGCGCGGTATGCACCACACCTGTACCATCTGCGGTTGTCACAAAATCTGCCGAAATGATCTTAAATGCACCGTCAGCGCGCATCGATTCAAAATAGGGAAACAGCGGTTCATACTGCAAACCTACTAAATCTTTCCCTTTCACCTTCTTCACCACTTCAGGGGGTTCATCTGAATAATACGAACCTACTCTCGCCTCCGCTAAGACATACGTATTATCCCCATCTTTGACATACACATAATCCACATCTTCATGAACCGTCAAAGCCAAGTTAGAAGGCAATGTCCACGGTGTGGTTGTCCAAGCCAACACTTTTACACCCGGTTCATCCTTCAATTGAAATGAAACCGTGATGGCTGGATCTTGTACATCTTCATATCCTTGGTTCGCTTCAAAGTTCGATAATGGCGTGGCATCTTTGGGGCAATAGGGCAAAATCTTGTGCCCTTCATAAATCAATCCCTTATCCCAAAGCTCTTTAAACACCCACCAAATCGACTCCATATAATCTTTGTCCATAGTGCGGTAGCCATTCTCAAAATCGACCCACCGACCAATGCGCTTCACAAACTGTTCCCACTCTCCTGTATACCGCAACACAATACCCCGACACGCCTCATTATATTCTGCCACGCCATACTCTTCAATCTCATGCTTGCTGTTCAAGCCCAATTCTTGGCTCAGTTCATATTCAACAGGCAACCCATGACAATCCCATCCAAACACCCGATCCACATACTTGCCATTCATCGTCTGATACCGTGGGATCACATCTTTGATTGTACCTGCCAACAAGTGCCCATAATGCGGCAGCCCCGTCGCAAACGGCGGCCCATCATAAAACACATATTCCTCTGCGCCACGCCGATTCTCCAGCGACTGCTCAAACATCTTTACGTCTTCCCAAAAGGCCAGCACTTTCTCTTCTTCTTTTGGAAAACTCACATGTGTATCTACCTTTTCAAACATCGATCACTCCTTGAATAACTGCCTGTGTGCAGTCCACTACCCCAATAAAATCATCTTTCATTTGGCCACAAAAAAACCGCCATGACAAATTGCCTGGCGGTATCATTCACAACACATATCGTTTATGACAAACGACACGCCCCAAGCATTTTCATAACGGATATGCATATCCCTATAATCGCACTGCCCGGTGTCAGTAAATCTGTCACCTGGGCGGAACCCTTTCGCAATGTTGGAGATGTTGTCTTCATTTCATACCCTAATTCATTTCAAAGTTTATCGTAAGTGGTTCTAAAAATAGAGGTTTTCATAAATTGTGTCAAGTTTCACTTCATATCTATTAAAAATTGCGTATCTCAATCTCTCAGCTTCGTCTTCTCATCCCACGTCACCAAATCCATATCCAAATGCTTTTGCGAAAAACCAACCACATCCCTCAAATCAGCACCACGCACATCGGCCCCTTCAAACTGCGCTTTGTACATATCTGCTTTAAACAATTTTGCTTTTTGCATATTCGCCCCGCGCAAATCTACCTTCACCAAATCCGCTTCCTGACATTTGGCACTTTGCAAGTTTGCACCGTTCAAATTGGAATCTGTAAAATCACACTTTCGCACATCAGAAGTACGCAACACTGCACGTTCAAAATTCACTTTCACCAAAATCGACTCCTGCAAATTCGCTCTGTAAAAATTCGCCTCTTTACAATTGGCACCACGCAAATTGCACCCCTGCAAATCGGCGCGTTCAAAATTGGCACCTTCCATATTCGCACCACTCAAATCGGCCAAACCCAATTCGGCTGGCGCAACCATAGCGTTTTTCAAATTGGCCTTTTGCAACACCGCATTTTGTAAAAATGAGCCACTTAAATCAGCGTCTTCCAAATTGGCATCACTCAAATTGGCCTGCAACAAACGTGCACGCTGAATATTGGCCCGACACAAATTGGCGCCTTGCAACTGTGCCCCACTCAAAATGGCCTCGCTTAAATTAGCCTCTTGCAACATCGCATTTTGCAATTCCGCCCGATTCAAGTTTGTTCCCGACAAATCGGCCTGTTCACCTTCTTGCCCCTCGGAGGCAACCCACAACTGATGCTTCTTCAAAACATCTCGTAACTGTGCTGGGGAAAGTACCTGGCTCATTTCAAACTCCTCTCACACGTCTTATAAATTTTGCGTGCATGAAATTACCTCATGCTCAGTCACCAACCAATCCAAACGCACATCGTGACCCTCGGTTGGTATATCATCCACAACCTGAAACCCATACGCCAAACCCACGTATGTGGCATCACAGTGTGTCAGATATCGATCATAATATCCACCACCAAAACCCAAGCGGTTGCCTTGTCGATCAAATGCAACACCCGGCACCATCATCAAATCCAAACACGCAGGAGCAACAATCCGATCCGCGTCATATTCAGGCTCCATCAAGCCAAATCGAGCAGGTTTCAACTCATCCAACGATAAAAGCTCTTGAAATACCATCACACCCTTCCCCTCCGTCACTGGCACACACACCCTTTTACCAACTTTTAGTGCATGTTCAATAAGCCGATGTGTATCCACTTCTTTTCGAACCGACACATAACTGGCCACAAGCTGTGCCGCTTGAAAAACGGACCAAACCACCATACGCTCACAGATCGCTTCCTGTACCTTATATATGTAGTGTGCAGGCGCCTGATCCCGTTTTTGACCCATCACCTGCCGTAACTCGTCTTTATCCATAATGATACACGCTCATGAGTCGGCCAAACCACGCACATTGTTTCATCACCCAATACACGCCATATCGACCATCATTTGATCGCCAAAAGTTCCCTTGACTTTGATTGTATGCACCGATAAATTACACCATTACAGTTTTTTACCACATATAAAATATATATTTAAGTGTTCATCTTTCTTCTTTTTTTTCTTTCTATGACCGACACTGACACCCAAGAAGAACTCAAAACATCGGGCCAATTGCCCAAGCACATTGCCATTATCATGGACGGCAATGGACGCTGGGCACAAAGCCGTGATTTACGGCGTTCAGATGGCCATCGTTCTGCACGTGAAACAGTGCGTGATATTGTACGCGTTTGTGGTGAACTCCAAGTTGACATCCTCACTCTCTTCACATTTGGCACCGACAACTGGCGGCGCCCTTGGTCCGAAATTCTCTCTCTCATGCAATTGCTGCGTGACAGCTCACGAGAAGAACTCGACGAACTGCAAGAAAACAACGTTCGCCTTGTAACCACGGGCGATGTAGGCCGCTTGGTCAAACAATCTCGTTTGGCATTGGAACAAACCATTAAAGAGACAGCAAACAATACAGGGCTTACACTCAATCTTGCACTCAGTTATGATGGAAAAAGCGACATCTTGCAAGCCGTCAAATGCCTTGTGGAAGATGTTCAACAAGGCCGCCTTAATCCCAAAGATATTGATGCAGACCAATTTGCCCAAAAACTTTATACAGGCGGCTTACCCGACCCCGACTTGCTCATTCGTACCAGCGGCGAGGTGCGCTTAAGCAACTTTATGCTCTGGCAATGTGCATACACCGAATTTTGGTTCACAGACGTGCTCTGGCCCGACTTTCGACGTGAACACCTCTACGAAGCCATTCGCAACTTCCAAAAACGCGAACGGCGCTATGGCAAAACAGGCATCCAACTCCAGCAAGAAACCATTGGCAACAACGGCACACCATAAACGCGAAAAACGAAATATACCCTTCGGAGTCTTATAAACACAGACCCTAAAAGGCTGGATGAAACGACCATCCAGCCTCGTTTTTTGGTGGGAGGCATTATGTCCAATTTGGTCCAACGTGTTTTAGCTGCAGCATTATTTGGCCCGGCATTATTGGCCTTGTTTTGGTATGGGGGCATCCCTTTGGTGCTTGCCATTGGGCTCATTGTTGCGGTAGGTACCCGAGAATTCTGCCACATGCTGGGCGCCAAAAACCTGCACCCGTGGACATATGTCGCAATCATTGCCAGTCTGATTTGGTGTGGCCTTGCTTTTACATATGACCTGCAAGTCTGGGCCACCTTCTTCCTCCCTCTCTTTTTGATGCTGCTCATCATGGCACTCTTTCGGGGTGAAACGGGGTCGCGCTTGGCCAACATGGGCGGCACCCTACTTGCCATATTATATGTAGGTTTCTTAGGCAGTTTTGTCATTTTGGTTCGCAACGATCCCATGTCCAATAACCTTTTTACGATGTTCATCTTAGCAGGCATTTGGGCATCTGATGTGGCCGCATATTTCTCGGGTCGCACGTTTGGGCGTTGGCATCCATTTCCCACGCTCAGCCCAGGCAAAACAGAGGCCGGATTCATCGGAGGCACCCTTGCGACAATCGCCACAATGGCATGGTGCACGCAAGCCTGGAACTTACTTCCATTAAACCAAGGCCTCATACTCGGTCTCATCATTGGCATAGGCGCACCCATTGGCGATCTCATCGAATCAATGATCAAACGCGACATGGGTGTCAAAGACACCTCCGAGCTCATTCCTGGCCACGGCGGCATACTCGACCGATTTGACAGCGTCTTTTTTGTTTTTCCATTGGTATACATCTACTTACAAATCATAAACCCTTAAAAAGTCTGTCACAAGTCACAGGTCAGAAGGTCACAGGTCAGAATCGACAACCTGATGCAATTCTGTTTTTGATCTGAGATCTGAGACCTGAGACTTATTGCCCTGCGACCTGAATTCATGAAACGTGTCTCCCTCTTAGGATCAACCGGCTCTATTGGCACCAGCACCATTGATGTGCTCAATGCCTATCCAGACCGATTTGAACTCATCAGCTTAGCTGCCGGTCGCAACACCGACTTGCTCTTAAAGCAAGCCCAAAAACTACGCCCCAAACGCGTTTATACAGCCGAAAATATTGAGTATGTAACGAATCAGCTCAAACCACTCGGCATCGATGTTGTGCATGGTGACAAAGGCCTTGAAGAACTCGCTGCCGATACCGACGTTGATTTGGTCATCAATGGTTTGGCGGCAGGTGTTGGATTGCGTCCCACGCTTGCCGCAGTGCAAAAAGGTACAGATGTGGCCATAGCCAACAAAGAAACCCTTGTTGTTGCGGGTCACCTCATTACCGAATGGGCACAAAAAACCGGCTCAGCACTCCTCCCGCTCGACAGCGAAACCACGCCCCTGTGGCAAAGCCTTCAAGACACAGATCGAAACGACGTCAAACGCATCTTATTGCCTGCATCAGGTGGCCCATTTTTTGATTGGACCAAAGAACAAATGGCCAGCATCACACGCCACCAGGCCCTAAATCACCCCACCTGGCAAATGGGCCCAAAAATCACCATCGACTCAGCCACATTGATGAACAAAGGGTTTGAAGTCATCGAAGCCCAATGGTTTCTCGATCTGCCCGTCTCCAAAGTCGATGTGATCATCCACCGACAATCGATCGTACACTGCCTCATTGAATATGTCGATTTGGGTCTCATGGCCCACTTAAGCACACCCGACATGCGCTTGCCCATTCATCAGGCCCTTGTCCACCCCGAAAAACTACCCACCCAAATTGAACCCCTTGACTTAACCAAAGTCGGCACCCTTAGCTTTTTTGAACCCGATACCGATCGTTTTCCATGCCTCCAACTGGCCTATGACACCGTAACGATGGGTGGAACAGCCCCAACGGCACTCAACGCAGCCAATGAAATTGCAGTCTATGCCTTTTTAGAGGGTCGCATTGGCTTTCTCGACATCCCAACCATCATACGCCAAACCCTTGAAGATCACAAGACCACCCCCGCAACAGAAATAGAATCTATTTTTGTCGCTGATCATTGGGCCAGAGAACACGCCCAAAGACTGGTTCAAAAACACCAACAGTAGTCAAAAACATCTAAATTGGTTATTTTAAAGGCACCAAAACGCAAGACTTAGAAAATCTTAACGTCTTAGCGTCTTATGCTTTCCCCTAACGTCTCACTTTTCACCCACGAGGTTGTCTTGATCACATCCATACTCGCATTCATCTTTGTATTAGGTGTCTTGGTTTTTGTACACGAATTGGGGCACTTCCTTGTTGCCAAAAAAGCGGGCATGAAAGTAGAAGAATTTTCACTCGGATATCCTCCCAAAGCCATTGGCATTAAGGTTGGTGAAACCGAATATTGCCTTTCATGGCTCCCATTGGGGGGCTATGTCAAGGTTGCAGGCATGGCTGACTTTGGGCACGAAGAAGCCAAAGGTGAGCCCTGGGAATTTCAATCCAAGCCCCGTTGGATGCAAATGTCGGTTATGATTGCAGGCCCTTTTATGAACTTTCTTTTGGGTTTTCTGCTCCTTTTTGGTGTGCGCCTGGCCGCTGGAGAATACGAATTTCTCAACGACACACGTATAGGCGAAGTTCAAGAAGCGTCTCCACTCCACGATGCAGGCCTTTTGCCCAGTGATCGCATTTTGTCAGTAGGCAGCACACCCGTTGGTGACTGGGAAGAAATGACCGACGCATTTATAAACAACATGAAAAATACGGTTTCCATTGCGGTAGAGCGCGGAGCAGATCAAGTGGTGCTCAATGTCGATTTGACAGGCCCCCCAGAAGGTTTGGGCATTGGGCCTTATATCACCACAGAAGTAGGGTCCACAATGCCAGGGATGCCCGCCGAAGAAATTGGCCTACTGCCCGGAGACATCATTACCTCTGTTGCGGGGGTTCCCGTTACGATGTGGTGGGAAATGAGCCGTGAAATCTCAACACGCCCCGAAGAAACCATTGAAATTATTTGGATGCGTGAAAGAACACAAATGTCGGCATCCATCACACCAGCAGGACAAGAAGAAGGTGAAAAGAGCGTGGGCCGCATTGGTATCAATACAGCTTCCAAACGCACCCCCATTTCATTCAGCAAAGCATTTTTTCGAAGTGGTGATGAAACCATTCGCCTTTCAACGGCCATTTTTGGATTTGTAAAACGGCTCGTCACAGGCCAAGAATCCGGCAAACAACTCGCAGGTCCAGTGGGCATTTTTCAAATGGTCGGCCAAAGCGCTGAACGCGGTTTCTCGCAACTCATTTGGTTTATGGCCATGCTCAGCATCAATCTCGGGGTGCTCAACCTCTTGCCGATTCCCATGCTCGATGGGGGCCACTTGCTCATCTTAAGCATTGAAGCCATTGCCCGACGTGACCTCTCCAGCCGCCACAAAGAAATCTTACAACAAGTCGGTTTTGTCTTCTTACTCTTTTTGATTATCTACGTCACCTTCAACGACATTAGCCGCCTCTTTGGGTAAATTAGGTAGGCTATGAATCTTACAAAACGTCGCGAAAACGAACGAAAATTTGGCAACTGGGAAGATTTACCAAATGACGGTAGAAGATATCACTACGATTTACCCGGTCGAAAAGGATGGTCTGCACGATATATCAAAGAAGTTAATTCGCGGGAAGAAACAATTCTTTTTGCCCAAGAGATATATGACACAGATGGTCATTTGGTAGAGCGTCATCAAAAATTTCCAATTGATACAGGCCATCAAAAAATAGAGAGTTAAATATGGTGATCACACGAGAAGTTTTGGCCCAAAAATTAAAAAATTATCTTTCAGGTGAAGAACAATTCGAACAATTGATTTCTTGGTCTGAAGATATAATGATGGATGGAGAAATTGCCACACAAGATTTTGAGATTATTCGAGACATTATTGCTCGATTAGGCGTCTCAGACGTCGCATCATTTGGGCTCTCTTGGGAAGAATTAAATGCCATGCTCAACAGATTAGGATATAAAACCAGATTGGAATTTGAGACCATATAATAAATATGTAAACCAAGATATGAACAAAAAAGCCGGACAGTTTTACTGTCCGGCTTTTTTGTGTTTCAGTGATTCAGGTTTCGCATCTTGAAATGCCTTCAGTGAAATCTCTGCCTTTTCCCCCAACCGTTCCTTGAGCAACATCACCACAGATTCCCACGTCTCTGGATGCGCTTTTCGATGGGCAATAAACTGAGCCACCTCGTCTCGCGTAACCCCATGTTTTTGAAACACAACATCCCGCGCCACCCCCAAACTGTCAGGGGAAACATCATCCGTTTGAAGTGCCAATACATCCACGCACAAAACGACAAACTGTGCCTCGGTAAGGTCATCCTGTGGTCCCTTCTCCTGAGCGCACCCAACCATCAATCCAATTACAAAAATAAATATCCTCACACGTCGCCTCTGTCATTCAGGTCACAAGTTGACAAGTCATAAGTCGCAGGTCAAAGTCTAAAACAGATCCACGCACTTAATATTGACCTGTAGCCTGCAACTTGTAGACCTGCAACAATTCTATTTTCTCATTCAAAATACACCATCCGCCACCCATCGTCAACTGACACAAAAAATCACATATTTACCTATGTGCCCAAAAGAGCACTGCCCCTTGTTTTTTCTAAAGATAAGAGGAAAAAACTTGACATTCATATCTCAAATAGCTAAGTTTGTGGGGTGGAAAGTGGGGGGTTGTGGGGGATTGTGAATACACCAACTAAAGAATTATTTAATAACGACTTACACTCACTCAGGCTCCCCAATGTCCGAAGCGCGCCCACAATTTATCGGTGAATACGAAGACGTGCCCCTCGACCCAAAAGGGCGCTTCATTGTACCGGCTGCGTTTCGCAAGGCTTTGCCACAGGGCATAACTTCCCTTATTGTTGCCGAATGGTTTGAAGGGTGTTTGGCCGCATTTGACCCTGATGGATGGACGGCGCTCATCCAAGAGCTCCGGGGTTTAGATCGTTCACAACGTCAAACGAGACAATTGGTTAGACGCCTCGCTGGTCGAGCAGCGGAAGTTAAAATCGACCGGCAGGGGCGTATTTTAATCCCTAAAAAACTGCTCGACCTTGGTGAAATTTCCAATCATGCTACACTATCGGGTGTCATTGACAAGATTGAAATTTGGAATCCAGACCGCTACAATCAGGCGCAAAACAGTGCAGATTTAGAATCAGTTGCAGAAGAGTTGGAATGGCTTTAGGCCGCCAAGGAATATTCCCTGCAATGGAATAAAAATTCCAAACACATATTCGAATATTTATTCCAAAAAATCACAAACCCTTTTAAAGCAAAGCTTTTATGCACAACAAAGCCCCAGAATATCACATTCCTGTTCTGGGGCCAGAGGTGTCCGATCATCTAATATCAGACCGTGACGGCATTTATGTTGATGCCACACTAGGAGGCGGCGGACACGCCGAAAGCATTCTCAGCGAATTGTCTCCTCAAGGCTCATTGATCGGTATAGACCGCGACCCAGAAGCCATAACAAAAACTTCACAACGTTTGGCACGCTTCGAAAAACAGGTCGTCTTTCACCAAGTACCTTTTTGGCAGCTGCCCGAGATTCTCACAGAACAAGGCGTCACCCAAATTGCGGGTATCTTGTTTGACTTAGGTCTCTCATCACATCAGATCGATACCTCAGAGCGCGGATTCAGTTTTCAACAGAGTGGCCCCTTAGATATGCGTATGGGCCCCGATGCCAATCTATCTGCATCGGAAGTGGTCAACACCTATTCGCAACAAGACCTCACACGCATCTTTTTTACTTATGGCGAAGAACGCACATCACCAGCCATTGCCAGAGCCATCTGCCGGGTGCGAGAAGAAGAGCCGATCGCCACAACAATCCAACTGGCAGATCTCATAGACAGAGCAGTGCGAGGCCCGCACATACAAAAAACATTGGCAAGAATCTTTCAAGCCATCCGCATAGAAGTCAACAACGAGCTTGCGCACCTAGAGCACATTTTCCAAACAGCCGTTGACCTGCTCCAGCCCGGTGGGCGCATTGCAGTCTTATCTTACCACTCATTGGAACATCGCATTGTCAAACAGGTGTTCCAAACAGCAACACGAGAGTGTATCAGCCCACTGAAATTGCCCATATGTCCCTGCGACCGACAACCCATGCTTCGGGTTATCGCAAAAGGCATTCGCCCCAAACAGGCCGACATAACAACCAACTCAAGGGCACGCAGTGCCACATTACGTGTGGCAGAAAAGTTGGACGCTCAAAACCAATCCTGGATTTGTC
>JABIFK010000904.1 GCA_018650745.1 Candidatus Latescibacterota bacterium
AAACAACCTTGTTTGCAAGCCATTAAAGATGCAGGTTTATCAACCTCTGAAATTGACGAAGTGATCTTGGTTGGTGGTAGCACGCGCATGCCTAAGATCCAAGAAATGGTAAAAGAACTCTTTGGCAAAGAACCCAACAGAGGCGTGAACCCTGATGAAGTGGTGGCCGTTGGTGCAGCCATTCAGGCCGGTGTGTTGGCGGGTGAAGTCACCGACGTGCTCTTGCTCGACGTGACCCCCTTGTCTGTGGGTATTGAAACACTCGGTGGTGTGATGACTAAGCTTATTGAGCGTAACACAACCATCCCATCAAAAAAGACCGAGGTCTTCTCAACTGCCGCCGACAGCCAACCCTCAGTTGAAATTCATGTGTTACAAGGCGAGCGGGAAATGTCTGGTGATAATCGCACCATCGGTCGGTTCCACCTCGATGGCATTCCACCCGCACCGCGTGGTGTGCCACAAATTGAAGTCATCTTTGACATTGATGCCAACGGTATTATGAATGTGACAGCCAAAGACAAAGGCACAAACAAAGAGCAAAATATTCGCATTGAAGCGTCATCGGGTTTGTCAGACGATGAAGTTGAAAAAATGGTACATGATGCGCAAGCCAATGCGGCAGAAGACAAAAAGAAACGCGAAGCTGTAGATATCAAGAATCAAGCAGAGCAACAAGTGCATCAAACCGAAAAGCAACTTGAAGAAATGGGTGACAAAGTCAGCGAAGAGTCAAAAACCAAAGTGACTGAAGCTGTTGACAAAGTCAAAGAGGTGCTTCAAGGTGAAGATTCGGAGGCCATCAAAGCCGCCAACGAAAATCTCACCGAGGTTTGGCATGCAGTGGCAAGTGAACTGTATCAACAAGCTGCTGCTGATGGTCAAGCACCTGGTGCTGAAGGTGCCCCAGGACAAGAAGCACCGCCCAGTGAAGGTGATGCCGATGACAGTGTTGTAGATGCGGAATTTGAAGTGGTGGATGATGAGAAGAAGTAGGTAGGCGTTGTAAAGAAGAGAAAATAAAAAGGGGAGACGATAAAACCGTCTCCCCTTTTTTTTGCCTTCGGCGACTGACTTCTTTAAATGATAAAGAAGTAGGCTACGCCTGTGCCGTTGATCAGGTCTTTTCGATGGTCACACGAACTGCACCCAAGGGCCTGACAAACAGAAAACGAACGGTTTTGCTTTTGATATCAAAACCACCCTGTCCGGCATCTTTGCTGGATAGACTTTGTAAAAATTCGACCACCCAATCGGTGTCGCGTTTCCATTGTGGAATCGCATTTTTAACAAATTTCCAAGCAAAACCCGCATTGCGACGTAAATCGGCATCCGATACACCAACAGTTGACACCATCATTTCGGCCCGTTGTAAGTCATCATCTGCGCCCCAAAACTCAACCACGACTTGCCCACCCACAGCAGCCCCCATGTGGCGCGGTTTGCCTTCTAAGAGTCCCATATTTTCTAATGGTATATCCTCAGGCAAACCTTCGAGCATGTCATCAATGGACATTGCGGAAGTTACTTTTTTGCGGGTTGTTTGTTGTTGACGTTGACGCACGCGAGGTTTGCTGGTGCTGGATCGCTGTGCCAATTCTTTTTGCAACATAGCACGTACAGCCGCTGGGTCCCCTACATAATTGCCGTGTACCCACCCCACAGTTTTATCATCTACTCTTACTTGCAACCACGGATCGCCCTTTTCGACCACCACCAATTCTTGCCCACGCTTCAATCGGCCCACCACATTGGATTTTGTGGTGGGTTTGTCGCGCAAGTTAAGCACCGTTGCAGTTACATAAATCAACTCTTGTTCTTCTTGTTGAAAATTTTCACACCCACCACAGACAAACAGTACAAAAAGAAGGCCGACACATAATCGATCGGCCAATAGATACAAACCACGCATCCTATCACCTTTGAAAAAAGTTCAAATGGTCAACGAATTGGGCATTCAAAATATTTCAAAAACAGATTGAAATCAAGGAGAAAATCAGACGAACAGATCTGCGAATAGACGAATAGACGAATCCCGCCCATCCCCTAAACCGTTACAAGCTTCGATTCACAGTTTCACTGTTTCGTTGATTCGTTGATTCGTTGATTCGCTGTTTCCCTGTTTCGCTGTTTCCTTGATTCGCCGCTTCGTTGATTCACCAATCCCATTTACCAAACGGTCGCATCTTGTAACCGCCGCATCTTTAATACAAACGAATCCTCTTTTAAATCCACCATCCCATATGTAATCGCTTCGCCTTGTTTCACTTCAGCTTTCAGTGTGACATCAGATGCCAATCCAAGCGGCAACAAATCTTCATCACGTGCCACCGTGGCTTTTTCGCACAATCCGTTCACCAAATACCCACCACTGCCATCAAGCACGTCGCCATTTTTTAAATCACGCTTGGCCACAGCCACAACGTCAGCGGTTGGTGTTGGCAGTGGAGAGCCTGTGGGTAAATTCAACAACGCTGCTTTGGCAATTGAAATAGGTGCTTCTACAGCCACCAAATGGTAAGGGCGATACAACAAGTAATTTTTGTCATCACCACCTGGATGCAAATTGTAATCTTTCAAATCTTCTTGCGTAAAAGGATGCTCCGTGCGTATCACCGCAAACACCCCCATCTTCAACGGATTCTCCAACATGGTTTTGCCATCTTCCGCAACGCTGTTTGCCAACTCCACCACACCATGTTGACTTAACAGCCCACCCTCGTCGACCAAACTGCACATTTTTGAAATGTCAGAAATATTCACCGAAGGTTCATGCATACCCCGCACATCGGGCACCAAACCCGCCATATTGGCCAATGCGGTCATTTCCAATTGTGCCTTTGAGCCATCGCGAAAAGAATTGTACATCTTAAAGTTAATCGTGCGCCGTTCTATCAATTCTTCGGAAAAGCCGAAACGGTCGGGCACCGTATCTGGCGTGCCGGTGCGATCATCGTCAAACATCAACGTGCCTCGTCCTGCAGCTACAATCTCAAACCCCAACGTACGCGCCCAATCAATCATATTCATCGTGCAACCCGGTTGATCACCATCCACCAGCGTATATACGACGCCTGCACTATCGGCCAAACGGCGCAAAATAGGCCCAATGGTCACATCAGCTTCTACATTCACCATCACCACATGATGCCCATGTGTGATTGCTTCATAGGCCATTCGTGCACCGACCTCGGGTACCCCAGTTGCTTCAACCACCACATCAACACATTCACATTGTGCCACCAACAACCCATCGGGCACAAGGGCCGTTTTACCTGCTCGAACCACGTCGCACATTTCTGAGATAGAATGCACCAATTGAATTGCCGATTCATCAACACCACTTGCCAATAATACACGCTTTGCGCGTTCGGGGTCGATATCTGCCACCGCAGAAATGGCCATTCCGCGCATTTGAGACAACTGAGCAATGAGTCCACCTCCAAATTTCCCAGTTCCAATAATCCCAACTCGAACGGGAGAACCCTCTTCTGCACGGCGTGCCAATAACGGACTTAACATAATCCCTCCTCAATCACGAACAATACGAACGCCCTATTCCTCACAACACAAACAATCAGCCCCAGAATTTATTCTGGGGCTATGAAAATCATAAAACAAATATCAACACGTCATGATAACGTCCGCAAATGGTTCGCACAAATGGAAACTTCTTACATTGACGGGCTTATTATGATAGGCTATATTGACCGCGCTTTAAAATATCCCTTAGAAAACATAATAACTCAGCAAAAGGAATAGATATGAAACCCAATGTGATTTGGATCTTTGGCGACCAACACCGGGCACAAGCGACAGGATATATGGGCGACCCCAATGCACGAACACCCAATATGGATCGTATGGCTGCACAAGGAGTACCATTTTATCAAGCTATTTCGGGGTGCCCGTGGTGCACACCTTTTCGGGGCGCACTCATGACCAGTCGATATGTGCATCGAGCACTACAACAAACCCCGCAAGCACTTGACACAAGTTTGCCCACCGTTACTGACGCGTTTAATGACGCCGGATATACAACCGCTTACATTGGCAAATGGCATCTCACGGGCAGCAACAAACTCATTCATGTGCCCAAAGAACACCGCGGACGCTTTGATATTTGGCTTGGGTATGAAAACAACAACGCCCAATACGATTGCTGGATACACGGTCACGACCAAGAGGGGCGAGACGATACAGACCCCTTGGCTGAAAAACTCGAAATATATGAAACAGATGCGCTTACCAATCGATTTATAGACTTCATCAAAAAACAAAAAGACGGAGACCCCTTTTTCGGCGTGCTCTCCGTTCAGCCGCCTCATGATCCTTATGTTGCACCGCCAGAGTATGAAAAAAATTACACACCCGAATCCATCCA
>JABIFK010000537.1 GCA_018650745.1 Candidatus Latescibacterota bacterium
CGACGACGCGGCGTCATTCGGGCAAGCACCTCTTCGGGGCACTTTTCATAATCATAAGGTCGACACCACATCTGTCCATACCGAAACGTCACACTGCGCCGCACCGTGTCCGAATGGTTGGGCGCAACCGCGTGCCACAACGTATTCGGAAAAATTGCACAGTCTCCAGCCTCAGCAATTAACTGAACAGCACCCGCAGGCGTTTCATTGCGTGGCAAACCACCCTCCGGCGCAGCACGTCTATGACTGCCCGGCACCACACAAAAGTTCGCCTGATTTTCTTCTGGAATATCCGTTAAGAAAAACTGAATCTTAGAATTCAATGGCAAGCTGTCGGGCGTCACCCGAATTTGTGCCAAAGACCGCCCCGCGTCTGTGTGCCAGCCCAACAAGTTATCTTCCTTTTCATTGGGATACCGCACATAAATCTGCGATCCCATAATTTGTAAATACGGTCCCATCAAATCGAGAATGATGCCAAACAAATTCGGATGATCCATCAAACAATCCACACCACTGGTGTGTTCCAAGGTTTGAATGATCGTATACACACCTTTATCACGCACCTGGGGTTTGTCTTTTTCATATCGCTCTATCACTTCATTTGCCGACGCCAAACATCCTGCTGCCTCATCTTTGGGAATGACATTTTTCAAGTGCAAATATCCGTCATTCATCCACTGCTGTTCCATCGACTTGGTCAAACGGTTCATGGATGTTACTCCCTATAGTGATTGGGCCAATGCCACACCGATCATACTGTCTCGCGTGACAAGACCGGCCAGTTCTACTTCACTCAAATTTTCTGTGCCTTCTGGACGTTGTGGAATCACAAGATATCGAATGTCTGCCGTACTATCATGAACACGCACCGCAACATCATTTGGCAACGACAAACCAAACTCTTCCAGCACAGGTCGCGGATTGGCCACAACCCGAGATCGATAAGCCAAGCTCTTATACCAAGCAGGAGGGCGACCCAAAATGGCAATCGGGTAACACGAACACAGCGTACACACAATCACATTGTGTGTGTCATCTGTATTCTCTACTGCCACAATTTTACTCGTATGCATCGTCTCCAAACCCAATTCCTGAACCGCCGTCTCCGCATCTGCCAACAACCGCGCTTTATACGCACCATCTATCCACGCCCGCGCCACCACCTTGGCCCCCAAAGCTGGAGAACGCCCCTCCATCAGCTCAACACGATGACGCAATTCATCCGCCGAAAAGATACCCTTCTCGATCAACAACGTACGAATCGCAACTTCCCGTGCCGCAAACAGACTGTCTTCTGCCTCACTCGTAATCGGGTCGTGACTGTGATCGTGGTGACTGTGATCATCGTGATCGTGCATATTATCCTCACAATTAAAATCTTAAGAACAGATTGTTTCTAACGCCCTACACTTCGTGCTTCGTGCTGACGCTTTCCAACCAATGCTCAAACAAATCAATACGCAGTGTATCCTGTTCAGGCCCTGAATAATTCACCCACAAATCCGTCTGGTCAAAACACACCTGATACAAAATCTGGTGCGGCAACCCATTGCTCCCATAAGCGCGTTGCTCTGGATTTGGAAATTGCCCAAAAACAGCCACAACTTCTCCCGTTTTGCCCTGCACAAACTGTGGTGTACGGCAATGCCCCGACGTATGATTCACCCGCACCCGCACAAGATCGCCAATCTGAAATTTGGTATTTTCAATCAAAGCCATTCCTTACATTTCTCGATGCGCTCAATTCCACCATTTTCTCATCTACCTCTTCTCGCGCCAACACACCCTTTTGTACCAAACATGTTTCAATGGCGGTCAGCCAACGCTCGTAATATGTCATCGCTTCATATTTTTTGCGCTCAATACCTTCAATCGCCCTGCGAAATTCGTCCAAATTAAAATGATATTTGGGCCCAATCAGCAACTCCAACATCGCGTGTGTATGATCTTCCCACTGGGCAAATTCGTGCTCGCTACGATCAATAGGGGTCTCATCGGGCCAACCACCTCGGTCATGAACATGGGGCATGTTTTCTCCTTATTGCATTTCTGGGTCAGATACAGTAATATGAAGACAAATAGATAAAGAAAAAAGTAAAAAGAACGGCTATTCCTTCTTCTGCTTCCCCTCTCTTCTTCCTGCCGTAAAAGGAGCAACAATGCAGTGGATAGATTTTCCAGACAACCGCATCCAAGTTTGCGGTCTCAACTGGTTTGACGAAACAGCACCCAAACTCCAACGATTTCCAGATCGACATAAGAATGATTTACCCGAAGCCGTCTTCAACAGTGGCAAACAAACCGCAGGCGTCAGGCTTCGCTTTCAATCCGACACAACCACCCTCTCCATTCGTGCCAAGTCCCCCAAGTTTGCACCACGCACAAATATGACTCAATTCACAGCACAAGGCATATCAACCTATGTCAACGGCCGATGCTGGTCTGCACGCGTCCCAG
>JABIFK010000433.1 GCA_018650745.1 Candidatus Latescibacterota bacterium
CCTGATCCCGAAGGGTGGCCATATCGGGAATCAAGCCGAGATACCAAAAAACAAGAGAGATGGTGAAATAGGTGCTGATAGCGAAAAAGTCCCAGACCAGTGGCGATCTAAAATTGATCCAGAGCGGACCTCGAAAGTTCGGGTAAGGCGTAATATAGAAAAACAACCACGGCCTCCCCATATGGATCAAGGGAAATACACCTGCACACATCACAGCAAAAAGGGTCATTGCCTCGGCAGAACGGTTAATGGCAGTGCGCCATTTCTGCCGCAATAAAAAGAGGATTGCCGATATCAGTGTTCCCGCATGGCCAATGCCAACCCAGAACACGAAGTTAGTGATATCAAACCCCCAACCAACAGTCTTATTCAACCCCCAGGTGCCGATGCCTACCTTGAATTGGTAAATCACCGCAATCACGCCAATCGTCAGTAAAGTGGCAGAGCACAAAATTGAGATCCACCACAGTTTCGTCGGCTTTTGCTCTAATGGTGTAATAACATCAGTCGATACATCGCTGAGAGACTTATCTCCTTCGACGATGGGTTTTCTTAACACTGACATAAGTGATGACATTGCGTGCGCTCTCCTACAGCATATCAATAGGACTTAGACATTTTTAGTTACTATCCGTGCTGTTGTTCACCAGATTCTTCTTCTCGGTTTCTAACCTTGGTGAGGTATCCTACAGTCGGTCTAAAATTCATCTCTTCAAGCATGTGATAATGGCGAGGGTGATTGATCAACTTGGCAATGCGACTCTCTGGGTTATTCATATCACCAAATACAATAGCATCAGCCGGACAGGATTGTTGGCATGCCAACTGAATATCGCCGTCGTTGAGTGGTTTCCCCTTGTGTTTGGCTTCTGTTTTTGCAGCCTGAATGCGCTGGACGCACATCGAACACTTTTCCATCACACCCCGTGTCCGAGTGGTGATGTCTGGGTTGAGTATCAGGTTTTCTCGTTGATCTTTGCGCCAATAATCAAACCAGTTAAATCGTCGGACTTTATAGGGACAATTGTTTGCACAATAACGCGTACCCACACATCGGTTATAAATCTGCTGATTGATTCCTTCATCGCTATGAACGGTAGCCAAAACCGGACACACCGCCTCGCAAGGGGCGTGGTCGCAGTGTTGGCACATGACCGGCTGATGCATAACATCTACGTTATCATCCCTTCCAGAATAATACCGATCAATACGAATCCAGTGCATTTCCCGGCGGCGATACACTTCATTCTTCCCCACTACCGGCACATTATTCTCCGCCTGACAAGCAACCACACAACCCGAGCATCCGGTACACTGGTTCAAATCAATCGCCATCGCCCAATGATGTCCCTCATACACATAGTCGTTTGCCCAGAGCTGCAAAACATCGTGCTCAAAATGGTTGCCAGATCCTGGATCCTTTTTATATGCGGCCAAGGAAGTCTCACGCACCATATTGCGGCGATGCCCACCCAATTTTTCTGGCACCGTAATTGTATGGTGCGTTTGTGTCAGCGCTAAATTTGTTCGGCGTCCCGTTGGGGTGAGAGAAACTGTATTAATCAACACAACCGTTCCGTTGTGCACCCTGCTAAACCCAAAACTATTTTCCCCGATGGTATCACCTTCATCAACCGTCAATTCACTGCTAATCCATTGGGGACCAATGCGTGAGAACCGATCTGTAGCATTGCGGCCATAACCAACGGCAATCGCAACAACATTCTCGTGCTGCCCCGGTTGAACCTGTACTGGCAGTTCAGTCGTTTGTCCGGCTCCTGCAATTGTGACAATGTCACCTTCTTCAAGACCAAGTTGCGATGCAGTAGCAGGTGCCACACACACATAATTTTCCCACACCACTTTTGTCACCGGATCGGGCAGTTCCTGCAACCAGGGATTGTAAGCATGGCGACCATCTCGCATGGCAGCTTTCTCATATAGAACAAGAGCAAACTCTCCAGTGGGTACAGTCATCGATATCGCCTGCGGCCAAGATGCCGACTGGCGATAGGCAGCATTTTGAATGGGCTGAGGTTTGACCTGTACATATCCGTCGTGCACCGCCTGATCCCAAAAACTCTGAAACGGGATATCCTTCTCTCGGCGAGGATAGATCGCTTCTCGCCAGTGTGTCTGTACAATGGTAAGATCGTCCTGTTCTGCCCCCATCCAAGTGTTCAGGCATTGGCGCAGGTTGCGCGTTTGCCCCAACGGCACAATGGCGGGTTGTGACATACCGACAATGCCAGAAACAACTTCGGCATCGTCCCACGATTCAAGTGAATGATGAGCCGGACAGACATATTTAGTCACGCTCGCAGTTTCATCCACATAGTGAGTCAAAGAGATGGTTAAAGGAACCTTCTGTAAGGATTCGATAAATTCCTGTGAATTGGGAAGGCTATATGCAGGATTTGAATCGGCAATGATCAATGCCTTAACCTTTCCGCCCTGCATACCTTTGACCAGATCCTGGACGGCTCGATCGTCTCCTTGCCACTGATAGGATGGCTTCTCGATATCCAATGTTTTACCATAATTACCCAAAAGATGGTTAATGGCATTGACCAAGCATTGTGTTCCAACATCATTCATTCCGCAAACAATAAGGCTACGCCCTCGCGCTTGCCAAAGCTTCTCAGCAATTTCATCAATATCTGTACTGCTAACCTGTGTCGTACCCGATATTTTAGAAAGCTGTGAGATAGAAGTGCCCGCACGTTGAGATAACCGCTCTGCAACCATTCGTAAAACTGTGTTGTGCTCAATGGGTGTCAGCCTAATGCGCCGATCAGCATTGGATCCAGTAAGGGACATCCGTCCTTCAAGCTGGACGTGATACGACAGTGTTGGAGAATCACCTTTAAGCGTGCGCCTTTGAGTATACCCTTTGGTAAATTCGACAGGCGAGACCCAGGTACCCAAGAAATCGGCATCGAGGCTAACAATAACTTCAGCGCGATCGAATCGGTAATGAGGCAACACACGTGCATTGTGTGTTTGTGCATGTGCATCCAAAATAGCTGCATAAGATACCGCATCGTAGACAACATGTTTGGCACCATCAAATTGCCCAAGAAATTTTGTAATTGTCGCCTGCGTCGTAGGGCTGGTTACCGTTCCGGTTAGTACGTACACACCATCTTGTATTTGCGACAATTGCTGCCGAATTGCCTCATCGACGTGTGACCAGTCTTTCACCGCACCATTTTCTTTTGGTTGTCCAAGACGTTGTGAATCATATATGCCGAGAACCGTTGCCTGCCCAACAGCACAAAGCCCTCCCTGAGAGGTCGGATGTTCTGGATTGCCCTCAATTTTGATGGGGCGACCGTCCCGATTTTTTATCAAGATGCCACAACCGGCCTGACAACCACTGCAAGTCGATGCATACCAGTATGCCTTGCCAGGTGTCATATTTTCGCCCTGCACCAGCAAAGGAATCGCCATTTCCACAGGTTCACGAGCGCATGAAATAAGCAAAGAGCTTCCTACGGAAAAACCCGCTGCTTTCAAAAACGATCGTCGGGAAACATCTGTGGGAGCTTCCACCATAGACGCTATGGGAGCCGGCTCAGGAAACTCGGTATCAAGCGTTTGCTCAAAAGCCGGTGTTCGCTCCCGCTCTTCTATTCCCTTCCAATAAACTTTTGAATCATCACGTCCCATATCCGATCCTTAAATAGGTACTTATGGGCAGGCCATCAGTAATCTGACCCTTGTTAATAATGACAAACCGCACAACTTATTGAAGCATGCTTCCCTTTGAAATTGGCATTTTTTCCGCTGTTTATATCGCGATGACAGTTGACACACCATCCCATCGATAAGTCGGCTGCCTGATGCACTGTTTCCATGGTTTCCACCAAACCGTGGCAGGTCTGACAAGGCACATCTGCCATAACATGGCGACTGTGATTAAAAAATACAAAATCAGGAAGGTCATGCACACGAACCCATTCGAGGGGTGCCCCTAATTTATCCTGATATGCCATAGTTTCAGTACTGTAACCCGTGGCTTGATACAGCTTTTGTAGTTCTGAAGAGACCACGAGTTGAAGGTCTCGTTTTTCTTCTGCTGCCTTTTTTTCTTCAATTTTCATCTGATCCCAGCCAGCGGTTACAAATCGGTGACAATTCATGCACGTGCTGGCTGCCGGAATGCCAGCAGGTGCACCTTTTTCGGCACCAGAATGGCAATATAGACACGGAATAGTCAAATCGCCGCTGTGCAGACGATGCGAAAAAGCCAGCGGTTGCTCAGGCGCAAAACCCTGGTTTAGGCCTGGCAGATTGATGTTTACGTTTCCGGCATAGATGAGCGTGCCGATGGCAAACGCGATGCAAATCAAGATGGTAATATTTCTATGTGTCATGAGTTGGTCTTCCCTGAGAAATCTATCCTCAACACGGGATTTCGGCGTTCTTCCTGGCATAAAACCACCAGTTTACCACAAGACAGCTTGTGTAATACAAAGCAAAACCATACAAGGCATTTTCTGGCGTGCCAACCTGGATTTGGCCACCAAATACCTTGGGAATAATAAATGCACCATAGGCGGCAACCGCCGACGTCCAACCGAGAACGGGACCGGCAAGCTTCGATTCAAAAATGATTGGAATCATACGAAATGTAGATCCATTGCCAATGCCAGTGGTGATAAACAAGAGTAAGAACAACAACAAAAATGGGATAAAGTATTGCTCGGGAGCAGCAGCCGTTCCTGCCAGCTTGACATAATAAGCAACTCCCAATGCAGAGAGAATCATCAAGATCGTGTCCCAGTGCGTTACGCGGGCACCACCCAGTTTATCTGAAAGCCAGCCCCCAACCGGACGGATAAGCGACCCCACCAGCGGGCCGAGCCAAGCATAGGCTAGCGGATTGGGTGCATTTGGATTGAGAGAGCCATCAGGCAATGAGCCAAACACGTCTTGAATCAGCTTCGGAAAGGCCGCGGAGTACCCAATAAACGATCCAAAAGTCATGGTATATAACCAAGTCATCACCCAGTTGTGTTTTTTGCTAAAAATAACAAACTGCCCAGCCAGATTTTCACGTACCATAACAGGGGTTAGATAGCGCATCAAAAAGAGTGTCAGCGCAATCGTAATGGGTAAAACAATCCACATATTCACCCCCATGCCGATTAACAAATACAATCCGCTGCCGCCAGCAACAAAACCGAGAATAAGCAGCCACAGCATATTGACAATCGCCTTGGGTGCCGCACCAATATTGTGGATTGGCAAATTATCCATTCCAAACCAGGCCATAATGGCCAACACCCCAAGAACAGGCACCCAGACCAAGCCGCAATTTTGAATCCACCTCAATCCGCCTCCGAGAGCTTCTGGCAGTGGCAACCCGGATCCACCCCACGCACCAAAAACGCCAAACGTCATCACAAAGGGCAGCAGAACCTGCATGATACTCACACCAACATTGCCAAGCCCAGCATTGAGCCCCAAAGACAGACCCTGCATTCGTTTGGGAAAGAAAAAACTGATATTGGACATCGAAGATGCAAAAGCACCGCCACCCAAACCAGACAATGCTGCAAAAATCACAAATGTTGAATAGGGTGTATTTATATCTTGCAATGCAATACCAGCACCTATCGAAGGCAATATCAAAAGGGCCGTGGTCACGGCAATAACATTGCGCCCCCCAGAAAGCGCGATAAAAAACGAATTTGGAATTCGCAGTGTTGCGCCAACCAGACCAGCTACTGCCGTGAGGGTGTACAACTGATCTTTACTAAAGGGAAACGACAGATTTTGCATCTGAACAATAATAATCGACCAATAAAGCCAGACAGCAAAACCACATAACAAACAGGGGATCGAAATCCACAAGTTACGCATTGCATGTTTCTTGCCTGATTCGTTCCAGAGGGTTTCATTTTCTGGATCCCATTCAGAGATACGCGAATTGGTCAGCTTCTGTTCTTGTACGTTTTGTGCCATTTAAGTTCTCTCCGCAAGGAGTGCGAAACTGTTGTTATCCATCACTTCAATCGTGTAAGTCTTCGTCCTGTTCTTCTTGAGGCAAATTTCGAAATACTTCGATGCCAGCGGTAAATTGCTGCACAAGCAAATGATTAGGTCTTAAATAAATGATCAACAGAGTACCTGCCAGACCCTCTCCATATTAAAAGCAAAAGTGTAACCAGCGCAAAAAGGCTCAATTGAAGCCCCTGAGAGGCTGCAAAAAGTCCTTCATTTGAGTGCACAAACATGATTGCGCCCAACAGCACTGCAGCGTTTAGCCCAGCCGAAAGCCTGGTGACAAAACCAATGGCCAAACATGCCCCACCCACCACATGGGCAAAGACCACAAACCAAGCCACCACATCTTCCATAAGTCCGACACCACCTGCCAATCGTTCCACTTCATCCATATTCAAAATGAAGTAAATCCCCTTCAGGGCCAGCGCAATGCCAAGATAAACCCGCAAAATATCCATGGGCTGCAGTTTGGACAGCATTTCTGGAATCATGGGGATATCGATACCACGTTCCTTGCCAGCAATCGCTTCTTTGCGTTCCTGAACGGCCCTGTCGGTTTCCTTTTTGGCTTCAGCCTCTGCCTCTGGCTCAAAAGTCACCAGATATGTCAAAAACGAAAAACAGAAAACAACCACGCCCAGAATTAAAAGTGCCTGCGGCCATGTTAAAGCCTCAGATCGAAACAGGAAACCTGCGCAAACAGCACCCATGTTACCACCGGCACCTACAATTCCCGCCACAGACCCAAGAGCCCTTTTGTTAATAAACGGAACAACAGAATAGGTTGCGCCTTCTGACATTTGCACAAACAGGCTGAAGACAATCATTGAACCTATAGCGATTGGAAGCACTTTCATTTGGGAGAAAACCATCAGGGCAACCCCTTCAACACAAAGCGCTATAAACAACCACCTCACGCGTCCCTTAAGACCCGCATGTTGACCAAACAGGTCGCCAATAATGCCACCCGTCGTTCTTGCAAATATATTCATCAAACCAAAAAGACCAGCTACCAATCCAGCCGTTTTCAGTCCCAATCCAAAATAATCTTTAAAATAAAGCGCTGCAATATTATTGATGGTGAGCTCAATTCCAAAACAAGTACCATAAATTAAAAACAGAGCCCACACACGCCGATCTTTGGCAGCTTCCCAAAAAGTACCACTGACTTTTTCTTTTGTTCTGTACTTACCTTGTGCGCGCAATTCCTTAAAGTTTCCGTCGGGAAGGTCAGTTGTAAAAAAGTAATAAGCAATACCGGTGATGATGCAAACAACCCCGGCAACCACCATCGACAAACGCCAGCTCCAAAAATCACCGAAACCAAGCGCGATAAAAACCGCAAAAATGAGCGGCATGATAATTTGGGTAACCCCTCCGCCCAAGTTTCCCCATCCGGCAGAAGTCGCATTTGCAGTTCCCACACAATTAGGCGCAAACATCACAGAGGTATGATACTGAGTAATCACAAA
>JABIFK010000842.1 GCA_018650745.1 Candidatus Latescibacterota bacterium
CCCAAATGTTTCACTTCGCCATTCACAGCATACATACCAGAGTCGCGCCCAATATCCACAAACACCCACCCCTTTTTTTTATTCCAAGTATAAATGCCAACCTTACTCGTATCCGACACGCCATCAGGGTAGCGCAAAATCACTTCGGCTTTTTCAAATGCCACATCATCAGGCATCAGCCGATACGCAGTTCCCACCATCCGTTCGTCTACCAACGAACGCTCTTCTATCACACGGCCAAACAGCGTTTCATAAACGCCATCCCGCTCAAAACGCACCCTTGCCATATCATCACCAGATGCAACAGTCCCCCCCTGCCTTTTTGTTATTGCCTGTTGTACCACAGGGGCTGAAATCATTGCACCATCACTCTGTACTTCAACATCAATATCACCTTGAACACGTGCATCAAACTCGACAACAGCTTCATAAGCCAGCAAATCAACCTGCTTCACCCTAAGTGCTCTTTTTTGACCATCTGGATAATTTGCAAACACGTGAGGCAAACCAGACAAAGGCTTATCGGTTTTAATCTTCACTACAGAAAATGTGGGAAAGAATGCGGTCATACACGCCAAAGTAGGTGGTTGCTGAATCGGCGAGACAAAAGTCACAAATGCCTCTTGCCCAGACACACTGACAACACGCAAACGATAAATCGCATTTTGAATGTGCCTTAACGTTCGCTTCAAATCACCAGAAGCCGACAACCATTTTCCCAGAGATCGCCATGTTTGGCCTTCATCTTGGGAATAAAAAAAGCGAGCCCGCTGGGCTTGATGTAATTTTGCACGGACAGTAATAGCCTGATCCAACCATTGAACATCCAACGTTTGAATATGAGGTAATTCAGCCACACGCACAACCACCACAGCTTCAGAAATATTGCCCTGAACATCTTCAGCCAGAATCTTTACCCGATGGATACCGCGTGGTAATACGAGCCCCGTGCGAGTGGCACGTCCTCCAGCATGCAAGACTCCGTCTCCAATTCGGTAAGAACCATAAAACGGCAGATAATTGCCCGCCTTGCGATAGAGATTGTGAAAGCGCCCCAATCCGCGTTGGCTCATCATGAAATTTCGGTCCAATTCACCATGATGAGTGACACCATACCCAAATTCATCAAATGTTGTAGCAAAAACCTCTTTTTCATCAACAATTAACCGAATGCGATAGGGCGCCAATTTGTTTGTCAACATCGAAGCATCTGCCCGATCATAAACACGCACCCCAACCCCAACCTGCCCCCAAACAGTAAGTGTATCAGTATGTGTAAATTGCCCTTTTTTCTTATTCCACCCCAATGCAAAAGCCTGCGGATCTTGTGTTCCCTGAACGACCGATTGAGCGTTTAAAGGCACCAAACCTATCGCAGAGAGTGTCGGGGGTGTTGTATCTGAAATATCAAACCCCTGCGTTAGTGGATTTATTGGCCGATGATCGCCATCGCGCAACTCAAAATGCAAATGTGGAACCCCAATTCCCGTACTGCCAGAAAAGCCAAGCACATCACCCTTTTTTACGGGAAGTTGATCGGGGCGGAAATATAAGTTCACACTATATGTCTCTCGCCGATCTTGTTCTTCACGCACATATTTTTCAATACCATCAGAAAACCCCGATAAATGCGCCCATACCGCAAACCGCCCATCTTTTAATTGTACATAAACAACACGACCATATCCCCAAGGTGACGTTCGCACACGCCAAACGTACCCGTCAGACACGGCCACAACAGGAAACCCTTCTTTACCCCAAGTTTTAAGATCAATTGCGGCATGTAAGCGTCCGCCTCGATATTCACCAAAGGTCGAAGTTAATGCAGGTTTGGCATTCATTGGCCATTGGTATGCTTCACCCCAGGCAAAACTGACACAAAAACACACCATCAAATAACCAAAGATAAAACGCATGATTCAATCCCTTTAACCACAACATAAATTCTTCATGATTTATAGCATCCCACAGACAAGCCTACGCCAAAGATGGATTTGAACGCAAACCAGGACACTTACACATAAAAAGATCAACGAGTTTACACAACTGTTTGATTATATACGCCTTTTCTTTTCACTCGTCAAGCACGCCTAAAAACTGTATTTGTCTATACTTAGACACAAAAAACGCTTGCCAGCAAGTTAAACAACAGGTAGATTATACGATCTTAAAAAGTTTGAAATTTGGGATCTTAGAATTCTGGCCCTAAGGCTATAATGTTCACCTCGGCCTAAGATCTCTACCAAAATCTTAGGAGGACATGCTTCCATGCTTTCCCACATGCGCAGCGCCACATTCATCAAAGCCATGATGATCATCGTTTCAGTTGCTTTTGTTGGTCTTATGGTCTTTGAATGGGGTGCCGATTTCAGCAGTCGCGGTGTCGCGGTTGGTGATACAGTTGGTATGATTAATGGCGAAAAAATAGCCCATCAACGTTTTGAAAATGAGCTCCGTTATGACTTTCAACAGGCCAAAAGTCAAGGCCAAAAGGAACCCGATTTGGGCCAAGTGATTGGTCAAACTTGGGAACGTGTATTAAGTCAAACACTGGTTGCTCAACAACTCGAAAAATACCAAATCCAAGTTTCAGACAAAGAAGTCAACCACTTCAATCGCACGCAACCTGCCGAATTCATTCAGGGCCAAGAGTTCTTCCAAACTGATGGTAATTTCGACATTGGCAAATATCTCCAATTCCTCGACAATCCAGGAACATATAGCGATCCACAAATGAAGCAATTTGTCTTGGCTGCCGAAGACAATGCCCGTCGCCAATTGCTTTCACGGAAATTGGAAACACGCGTTGCAGGATCTGTTAAAGTCACAGATGCCGAGGTGCGCCAAAACTACATCGACCGCAACGAAAAGGTCAGCGTAGCTTATGTTGATATGGATGTTTCGTCCATTCCCGACTCACTGACACTCATTGGTGACTCCGAAATTCAAGCATATTATGACAAACATCGCGACGACTTTCAACAAGCCCCATCCATTAAAGCGGCTTTCATTGCTTTAGACAAAGCGCCCACCGC
The DNA here is from genome assembly GCA_018650745.1 of Candidatus Latescibacterota bacterium. Taxonomy (GTDB): domain Bacteria; phylum Latescibacterota; class UBA2968; order UBA2968; family UBA2968; genus JABIFK01. The sequence continues at coordinate 3,036 of JABIFK010000842.1, forward strand.
ACGTGACGAAGCCGAGATTCAAAAAG
>JABIFK010000534.1 GCA_018650745.1 Candidatus Latescibacterota bacterium
CCGACCAAAAGGAGAACGAGCGCGCAAAAGCTCACAACAATGCGAACCCCAATGCGATTAAAGATAAAGTTCATGATTAATTTTTGGTACACAGCAAAACCGACCCCGCAAGGGATCGGCAAAGGATTAACGGCATCTATCGCCTAGGGCTTGCCAAAATTCACACCCAGCCCCACAGCGGTTCTCAAAGCAGTGGCATCTTCTTCATCACCAAGGACCCAGCGAACCTCAATAAGTGCCTTGATGCGCCCTTTCATAGCATGTTTTTCCATGCCTACCAAAATAAAGTGAAGCGTCAACTGCATGTCGTGTTCAAATGTATCCAATATCAAACGCTTGCGCTTTAGTCGGTTAAGACCCAAACCACCGCCCATATAGGCAAAAGCAGTCATGGACTCATTTGGCCACAAATACCTCAAAAACCCACCACCACCAACAGACTTAATTGGTGTGCCATCCAAGTCGGTACCACTCCCAATCTCACCAGAGAGTTCTAGGCGCAGGCGCTTTGAAAATACTGTAGCAACATCACTTTGCAGCGCAAAAAAATGACGCGTATCATTAGATTGAACCACATCCAAGCCAGCTTTCGTACTCAGACTAAAAATACCAAATCCAGCGTCAGCCCGATTTACAGATACACAACAAACCCAAAAACCAGCAACAATCAGAAACCGTTTGAACATATTAAATCCTCATTTGCCGATTAATCAGAGCTCGAACCGATCAATTCTTTCAAAAATGAATAGGGGAAAATACCGGTATCGTGTCCATCTTGCCAACGCAACTGCACGGCATAATTGCCCACAGCTACAACTTCTTTCAGCACGGCAGAAGGCATTTCTGTTTCAGAAATCATATGCAAACCACTCATTTGGGTTTGCTGTTCACGCAAATCGTCACACAGCGCACAAGGGCAAAGTTTGCGCATATCAGTCAATGCAATCTGACCCGACATATCGTCCCAAGCAATTTCAAACATACCACTTTGGCGGTCCACATGAATGCTTTGGGGCTGCAATGATGCCCCGGCCTGAATATTCAAAAGAAATGCCTCTTGACATTTAATGGCTTGAAAGTAAATTTAGCATATCTAACGCTAAACAATTGAGATCATAGTGATTTAAACTCAGTCAAGCACAATCGGTTGCAAAAAAAACGGGCCGGGCAAGCCATGCCATCGGCCCGGAACTATTTAATGGTAGAGAAGTTCAACATACGAGCTTCCAACATCATGCAAAAACCGCTAAAACCTTATGAATATCTTACACGCACGTTTTGGTAATACACTAAGTTACATACTGTATATGTCTCGTTTAAAGCAACGGCAATTTGCCCGCTTACAACAAGACATACCAAACGACATTTACGTTAAAGCTCGACACAAGAATCCCGAAGTCGATTTGCGCATAGGATATTGGCAACGCATGGGCCGTTATAGCCTCATCACTATCACCGTGCTTGTCGCAGCTTACATCTTATACCCCGAATACCACCCTACCGTCAGTCTCATCCCAAAACAACGGATCGTCTTAGAAGTTTCTAACATTCCAGAAACAAGTCAACAAAAGCGCGCGCCCTCTCCTCCACGACCCAAAGTACCCTTGGTCGTTGAAGCCGATGAAGCACCAGAAGACGTGACCATCGAATCTACTGAACTTGATTTTGACAACATTGACCTGCCCGCAATAGATTTTGCCAACGCCGGTCCAATTGGCCAAATCTCCGATGAGCCCATGGATTACATGGAAATTGACTACAAACCCCACCCCGTGCGCATTGTCACGCCCGAATACCCAGACCAAGCGCGTAAGAAACGAATAACAGGGCGTGTTATTGTCAAAGTGTTGGTGGACAAAACGGGCAAAGTTGAAGAAACAGAAGTGGTCAGCGGCCCCGAAATTTTTAGAGACGCGGCGTTGAGAGCTGCGCGACAATTTGGGTTCAGACCCGGAAAGCATGCAGGTGAGCGGCGCAAAGTTTGGATGATTATGCCCATTGACTTTGATTTAAAGAATTAATCCCCAAACGATCTGAATCAACCGACTATCGCTTGATCCCATGCCGCAAACGCAATTCTTGAAGTAAGATGCCATAGGTGTCTCGAAGCGAACTCTGTAATGCAAACGCCCGATTGTAAGCTATCACGGCATCTTCAAAAAAACCTTGAGCGGTTAATGTGCGACCCATTAGAATATAATTGGGTGCATACTCATGAGCACGCTCTGTGGTCTCAGTGACCATATCCAATGCCTTTTCCAACTCTCCTCGATACAAATAGACCCATCCCAATCCTTGGTAGGCTTGCACCACACGCGCATCAAGCATAAGTGCTTCTTTGTAATATTGCTCGGCCTGCGACAGATCTCCCAATTGTTGATATAAATAACCCAACGCAACTCGCATACTTGTATCTGTTGAATCAATACCCACAAGTTGGCGGCACGTTGCTATCGCCTGTGTATAATCCTTTAATTTCAGATAAGCACTGGCCAACAATCGCAAGGCTTGTCCATGTGTAGCATCCCGTCTTACAATATCTTGCAATTCCACAATAGCACCAACAACATCACCCATTTCAAGAGCAGAAACAGATCCTTGTAATTCTGGCGCCAAAACAACCACCGAAGAATCAGACAAGGCCTCAGGTTCAAACTCAAACTGAGCCTGTACATTGCCAACCATCAACAAGGTCAAACCAACACACCATCGCCAAATCACAATCAAACACCCTTTCGTCCAAATAACCAGTAATATCCAACAATCACACCACCAAAACCACCAAAAGCAGCTACCGCCCACCAATCTGAGATCTTACCAGTCTCACCCATTATTTGCGATTGCAATTTCAAAAACGCTGCGTTCTCTGGCTCTACACGTAAGGCTTCAGAAATTGCTTTTTCTGCCTTGACCTGATCGCCCGCTTTAAAAAATATAAATGTCAGGTTGTAATAAGCCATTGCCAAGTCACGATTAAGTTGAACGGCTTTGGCATAAGCTCGTTTGGCTTTCGCCATGTCCCCCTGCCGCATGTAAACTGTGCCCAAGTTGTTATATGCATCACTGTCTTGAGGGTCAATGCCAATCACACGCTTATAATATGTAATGGCCAAATCGTATCGTTTTTGCGAAATGCAAAGATGCGCCATGTTATAATAGGCGTCTTTATGCCTCGAATTAGCCCGAACAACTTTTTCATATAATGCCATCGCTTTGGCATAATCAACTGCCCGATCCAACCCCAAGTGATATCGCTGGGCCTCTTCAAAAAGAGCACCAGCACTCCCAATGTCTTGTGCGTCTCCTCGTCCAAAGCACACCAAAACACTGCCCAAAATCATCACCAATAATCGCACATTCCTATTCATGTCTTGCCATCAATTAAAAGGGGAAAGTCGCATCCAAACGCGCAGACAAATGTGCCCGACGTACTGCTGGGCTGGGGTCATATATTTCAATAGCAGCTTGCTTCTGCCACATAGCAAGCAACAGTTCCGAATCGATATCGATTCTGCGGCAGATCAGCACAAAACCCAACCAGACACCAAAGAACCACTTCACCCAAACACCTCCAAACAATATGACCAAACCCTACCCAGGTCAAGCAAGCACACACCTCTCACATCATTACCTCACGTCACTTGCCAGAGAAGGTCATCATCCCAAAGCGACACGGTCCCGTTTACAAATTCTCCATCTGGGGGTGTCACAACCGATTTGCCCCCTACTGGGCTAACAACTTCCATCACCAAACCCTCGCCTTCTTCAGGCACAATTACCTTCGCTTCAATCGAACTGCGATCAATATCTATCATCCAGGGTGGTCGTCTGACGACCCTCAATCAGTTTTGGTTCATTCACCTTGTCTTCTTCATCTGCCATGAATCCCGACGCTCCTAATCCTCTTGGGAAGGATCACTGAGTTTGCGAATTGCTTCGCGTTTGTCTATAAGCTCTCTTGTCAGTTCAACCAATGCTTGTATTTTTTCCAAATGTACAGGCTTTGCCAAAACAAGGTCGGCGTGTTCTTTGGCTTGGTCTGTCACATCTTCCAAGTACCCAGACACAATAGCAATAACCGCCCAAGGCATCAAACCTCTCACAACCGAAATGATGTCCAAGCCACTTACACCCGGCATTTTTACGTCCAGTGTAATCAGATCGAAAGTTTGCACAACAGCCTTCCCTAAGGCATCTTCACCTGAGGCTGCCAACTCCGCTTCTTCGCACCCCAAAGCTTTCATACTGCTATTCAAAAATTGTTGCACATCAGGATCATCATCAACAATCAACACATTCATTTATAAGCCCCCCTCGGGCCCCGACGGCCAAGTTTAAGTCATTAAACCAAACTGCTGTGCGAAAGAAACAAAATCCCCAAAATCAACACTCCCATTATGATTCAAGTCAAACTGTAATTCGAAGTCTGCATCCGTACTGCTTCTGCCAAACTGTTGAGCAAAAGCAACAAAATCTATAAAGTCCACAGTACCACTGCCATCAAAGTCGGCTGTGATGATTTCGATAACACGTGTCAGAGTGATCACCGCACTTGGCGCCTCGGCATCTGGAGCAACCAAACTTAACGATTGTGCAAATTCACCCAACGGGACTAGGAAGACAAGTTCCAAGGCGGTGCTCGTTGCCGAAAAAGACAACGTATCAGGTGCCAAATCAACCGAGGAAGAGGTTAATATTAATAGCGGCCCAGATACGACAAATGTGCCTTGCACACGATTGGTGTCAGCAACAACAACCTCAAAAGGAATATCGCCCAATAACCCAAGAGACACGGAACCCGACGCCGACGAAACAGTAATGTAATCTGTTTGATACCTGCCATCGTCTTCTAGCACAAGTGTCCCAGTGGTCTCACCCGTAAACTGCAAATTCATCACCGCCGCCACAAGTGAGGGCGCAGCATAAACTTTCAAAGGATCTTGAACCGCGCGCCAAGTCCCGACCGGGTCGCCTCCCGTAGAAACGGGTTTTTCCTCTAAGAGCTGTGCCTGAGCAAAACCCGCACAAACCAAGAGAATCAACAAGATATACCCAAAGCGGGCAAATTGAACCATGAAAAGCCCCACTAAAAATGAATTCAAACCGCTATGCGCAATACATTATAGAACACCTAACACTCTGTCAATGCCCAATTTACGCAATATTGAACGCACATGCAACCACAGTTCAATCATTTGCGAGGCCAATGGTCAATATTAATCTCGGACAGATCGTCTTGGCAGTCCAGTTCAAAAATCGTAGCATAAAACGCGTATTCCATATTGAGAGATGAAATAATGTTCTCAGCCCTTCTAAATCCGTGCATTTCGCCCTCAAACATCACACACGCTACAGGGATATGATTTTTGCTTAACGCATCTGCCATAGATTGTGTTTGTATTGGGGGAACCACTGGGTCTTCTTTACCTTGAAAAAATATGACAGGGGCAGAAATCTGGTCCGCAGCATATAAAGGCGATCTTTCCTTAAATGTCACCTCAAGATCCTCACCACCAATGAGACGATTGAGATATTGTGATTCAAATTTGTGAGTAATCTGAGCAAGTGATGCCAGATCACTCACACCATAGTAACTGGCCCCAGCCTTGAACACGTCATAAAAAGCCAACGCACCCAAAGTAGTTAACCCCCCAGCGCTGCCGCCCCGAATCAGCAATCGGGCATCGTCTGCGCGCTCGGTGTTGGCAAGATATTGGGCCCCCGCTACGCAATCTTGCACATCATAAACACCCCACTGACCATCCAATGCACGGCGATAGACACGACCAAACCCCGTACTCCCCCGATAGTTCACATCCAAAACAGCAAACCCTCGACTCGTCCAATATTGGATGGCTTCTGGGCAAGAGAGTCCATCCTTATCTATATCTGGGTCATTTTCGCGTATGACTTGATACTGGCTACGCAACCGATCAAACCGAACAACGGCCAATGCCTTATCCCACCCCCCCCCAATAAAAGCCACCGTATTTCCTTCTGCAGCCATCGCCGAATAATCAGAAAACGGTACATCGATTGAGCTGGTTTTCTGTGCAGGCACATCCAGTGTGCCTAGTTCTGCATTTCCATTTTCGATATACGAGCAAACCCAATGTCCTGCTTGCGTTTCAACATATGTTGTCATGCCCAGTGACCAAAGGGGCAACCCAAATTCGGCCTCTTTCTGCCACAAATGCGTGTGTTTGCAACCATCCCAAGAGTAAAGATTCCACCAACCAGACACGTCCGACACATAGTATAGGTGGCCATCTTGTCCCCAGGTTGGTTGAAAAACAGCTTCATCAACACCCCCAGCAACACAAGTGGCATTTTCGATCTTTCCATCACACCAATCAGCAACCCACAATTCGGTACCATCCCAAGGCATATTGGGGTGATCCCAACTCAGCCAAGCCAGCTTCCGTCCATCCGAAGATATTCTGGGTGCAGCGTAAAAGTCATGGCCTTCAACCACAACGACAACCTGGTCATCTTTGAGACAGACCATATCGTTAGTTGGCTCAGTATCTGAGTTGTGTTGTTCACGAACACAAAAAATTGTCTGCCCATCGCTTGCAATAGAAAAATCGGCGTAGCGTGCTGAGTTATCAGGTGTAATAGGGAGAGGCTCAGCATCTTGGGTCATTCTATAAACACGGCCATCATCCCCATTCGAACAGAAAACAACACCGTTCTGAACCACATAGGCCACGCCACCATATTCGTGAACGCGACTGCGGACACTAAAATCTTTAGGCACAACATCAGAGACGACCCCATCATCATCACAAGTGACCAAAACGCTTCGCCCGCCTTCTTCCGGACGCGACTCAACCCAATAAACGCAACCTTGATCAACTTGGACCTGACCAAAACGACGAGAAGCCGATGCCACACGCTCTGCCGAAATAGGAGACGGCCACGTCCCATACGGTAATGTCTGCTTCATAAAAATCACCCGTCCTTTTTATTTGTTTGACAGCACCAACAAAGCTATCTTGACACATCCCATCAATGTCTAAATATCCAAAAGGAGTAGCCATGCCATATGAAGTGATAGTTGATGTCGATTTGCCCGAAGAAATGCCAGAAATGATTGCGGGACGTTGTAACCTGCATATGATGTCACACGGCAACTTGACCGAAGAAATATATCAAAAAGCCGACGGCTTGCTCACATATGGTCATATCATTGTTGATGGGGCCATCATGGATCAGATGCCGAATATAAAAATCATCAGTAATTTTGGTGTGGGGGTTGATCACATCAACTTAGATGATGCCAAACAAAGAGGTATCCCTGTAGGCAACACACCCAATATCCTAGACGGGGCCACAGCAGATATGACTTTCGCATTACTCATGGCCGCTGCGAGAAACATCGTCATCGGGGACCATTACGCCCGCAGCCCCGAATTTACACACTACGACCCTCGTATTTTGATGGGATTTGAGGTACACAGTACCACATTGGGCATCATCGGTCTTGGCAACATAGGCAAACAAGTGGCACGACGAGCATCTGGTTTCGACATGAAAGTACTCTACCACAATCGCAAACCCAACCCAGAAGCAGAAGCAGAACTAGGAGTTACCTATGCCAGCTTAGATGACCTGCTCACCCAATCAGATTACGTTGCGCTCAATGTGCCACTCACCGACGAAACACGCAATATGATTGGTCGTGATCAGTTGCATAAAATGAAAAAGACTTCCTTTTTGGTCAACCTTGCCCGAGGGGGAGTGGTTAATCACGATGCCCTTCTGGAAGCCCTACAAAACGATTGGATCGCAGGTGCCGCATTGGATGTCACAGAACCCGAACCCCTACCGAGGGACCATCCCTTGTTAAAACTGAAAAATGTGATCATCGCCCCTCACTTGGGAAGCGCGACACACCAAACCCGTTTGGGCATGGCCCAACGCACCGTTGACAATCTAATTGCAGGCCTTGAAGGCGAACCCCTTCTCA
>JABIFK010000305.1 GCA_018650745.1 Candidatus Latescibacterota bacterium
TAAAAAATTGCATTGAAATTCATAAGTCATTGTAAATAACACACTTACATTTTCGACGCTATTCGTTTCTTAAAAACTGTTCACCCTATTGGATTATGAAAGGTTAAAGAATAGCGTATAGAAGCACTTTATACGTAGGGGCATCCCCCTGTGGATGCCCATTTTGACCCATCGAAAAACCAAGGGCAGGCACGGGGGCCTGCCCCTACGTTGATGGGTTTAATTTGTGTATTTGATGATATAAAAAACGCACAGAAAGTGATTGCATGAAATTTGGTGTGAACCTGCTCTTATATAATGGGTTGATCGGTGAGGCAGAAATAGAACTGTTTCCGCTGATTAAGGATATTGGATTTGATGGGGTTGAAGTCCCCGTATTTGACCCCGACAAGATGAATCTGATACGGATTCGGGAAGCGGCGAAAGAGAATGGGCTTTCGGTGAGTGTTTCGGGCGCGTTGGCAAATGGCACGCGGCTCTATGGGGATGACAAGTTGCTGATTAAAAAGGCCCAGCATTATCTTTATACGATTATTGAGGCGGCTGTTGCATTGGGCAGTCCGCTTATTTGTGGGCCGTTGTATAAATGTGTTGGCGATATGGATCTGTCGATTCCGCTTGAGGAACAACGAGATCAAGTGGCTAAAAATCTAAGGCCGATTGCTAAAAAGGCGGAGTCGGTCGGTGTTGTTTTGGCGTATGAGCCTTTGAATCGGTTTGAGACCAATTTGATCAATACAGTTGAACAAGGGATTGATTTTTGTAAGGCGCAACAGAGTCCTTCAGCACAATTGCTCTTGGATACGTTTCATATGCACATTGAGGAAAAGGATACGGCAGAGGCTTTACAGCGTGCTTTTGATGCACATTGTTTTGGACACTTTCATGCGTCTGAAAATGATCGTGGGACGGCGGGAAGTGGACAGGTACATTGGGATCGGGTGATGGAAACACTGAAGGCGAACGGGTATGATGATCGGGTTGTGCTTGAGAGCTTTTCGATGAAGGTGGAGGAGATTCGTAAGGCGGTATCGTGTTGGCGGCCTTTTTATGATGATCCGGAGCGTTTTATGCGAGATGGATTGGCCTTTGTGAAGGAAAAATGGCAGGTTTAGATTTGGGGTGGAGATGACGATTCAAACAGTCAAGCGTGATAAAGTGAGAATGGGTGTGGTTGGGTGTGGTGTGGTTTCGAGTTATGGACATATTCCTGCAATTGCCAATGCAGATGAAGCGGAGTTGGTTGCTTTTGCCGACCCCAATCGTGAACGACTTGAAGCCCAAATGAAGCAGTATGGCAAGCCGGGATATGCAAGTTTTGAGGAGATGCTTGCCGAAGAAGAACTGGATGCTGTGGCGATTCCGACGCATCCTGATATTAAGCTTGATCAATGTCGGATTGCCGCTGAGCATGGTTTGCATGTTTTTTGCGAAAAGCCACTCACGGATGATGAGGCGCAGGCCGAAGCGCTTGTTCGTTTGATGGATGAAAAGGGATTGTTTGTAGGGATATCTTTTGTTTATCGCGGTAAGAAAATCGTGCAACGTATGATGGAATTGACCGCTGAAGGAGCGATTGGTCATTTGAAAGCCGTGCATCTTCAAAATCTGTGGGATTACCATGGATTGCGTGATGCGGCGCAACGGGGGGATAGAAGGCGACGGGCACTTGCAAATTTGGGGACTTTGGATTGTGGTGTGCATCATCTCGATTTGGCACGGTATATGAGTGGTGGTGATTTTAAGAAAATTCAAGCATTGGGTGATATTATTGAGCCGGAGAATACATTCCCAGATCATATTGTGGTGCAGGCCAGAATGGATAATGGGGTGATTGTGACAATTGATGAGAGTGCGGTTTATGGGTATACAGCCAAAGAGCGACCCCTTTATGCGCAGAGCTATTGTATGATAGGAGAGGGTGGCGTGTTATCGGCAAATTTGGGGGATTGGGGAAATACAAGCGAATTGTATGTGATTTCAGGTGAGGAACAGTGGCGCGAACAGGTTGTGGCAGATAAGGCTTGGGATGAGACGTATCATCAATTTTTCCAAACGATTTTGGGGCGTCGTCCCGATAGAGCTTTTATTGCCAGTGGGCGTGATGGGTTGATCAATATGCAAGTTGCCCGTGAGATTATTGCTCAGTGTGAGGCGGGTATGCATGATTAAATTAAGACAAAGGAAAGCTGTGTTCTTTAAAGAAACGGTTACGGATGGTTGTGTAGGTGTTTATGGCCGTTGAGCAGACGCCTCATTTGGGGTGCACGGTTTCGTATTATGCGGCATTTATTGCATTGGGTTTGGTGGTGGCATCGCTTGGGCCTACATTGCCAAGTTTGGCTGAGCAGGTTGGTGTACCCCTTGCAGGTATTAGTTTTTTGTTTGCTACGCGATCGTCGGGTTATTTGTTGGGCTCGTTTTTAGGTGGGCGAGTTTATGATCGTTTGCCGGGGCACCCTGTCATGGGATGTGTGTTGTTGGTGATGGCAGGGGCGATGGCGTTGGTGCCGTTGAGTTCACATATTGTGTTGTGCGCGGCTGTGTTGCTGGTTGTAGGGATTACGGAAGGCACGTTGGATGTGGGGTGCAATGCATTGTTGGTGTGGAATCATCCGCAGAATCTTGCGCCCTATATGAATGGTTTGCATTTCTTTTTTGGTGTGGGGGCATTTGTATCACCTATTTTGATTGCACAGGCTGTGGTCTATAGCGGTGGCATTACTTGGGCGTATTGGTTGTTGGCTTTGTGTATTGTACCCATTGCCCTGGTGATATTGAAATTGCCCAGCCCCCAAATACAGAAGGACTCTACCGAAGCGAATGGCAAAGGTCATTCGCTGTTTGTTTTTTTGATCGCAGCTTGTTTTTTTGTATTTGTTGGGGCCGAAGTAGGTATTGGGGGATGGATTTATACGTATGCTGTGAAACAACAGATTGCCGATGAAAAAACGGCGGCGTATTTGACCTCGGGATTCTGGGGTGCGTTGACGTTGGGGCGGTTGATTGTGATTCCGTTGGCGGCACGCTTTAGACCGCGAACCATTATGTTGTTTGACATTGTGGGTGCTCTTTTGAGTGTGTTGGTGATGCTGGTGTTTCCGGTGTCTCTGATTGCGATTTGGGTGGGCACCATGGGAACGGGATTTTTTATTGCGTCGATGTTTGCAACTTTGTTGGCTTTTGCCGGGCGACGGATGGTGATTACGGGGCGTGTAACAGGTTGGTTTTTTGTGGGGTCGAGCTTAGGTGCGATGACGGTACCGTGGGTGATTGGGCAATTGTTTGAGCAGGTTGGGCCACAAATTATGTTGGTGGCTGTGGGGGCAGATTTGCTGATTGCATTTGCTATTTTTATAATTTTATTATTACAAGCACGCAAGATGCCGTTGCTAAATCGGGTGGACTCTGTTTCGGCACCGGAGATGGTGTCTTGAGGAATTATTGTGGAGGCGGTTATGGATTCTGTGATTGATGAAGTTTTTGACGCGTTTCACCGCAATGGTGGTGCGCTGTATGATGGTGGTGAAGCTGTGACACAGCTACAGCATGCATTGCAAACTGCTTATTTTATTGCGCAAGAGGGTGCTTCTGATACACTGGTTGCAGCGGCATTGTTACACGATTATGGGCATGTAATGGATAACCCAGCGGATGATTTGAACAGCCGAGATGTCGATGGAAAGCATGAAGAAGTGGGGGCTAAGTTTTTGGCCGAACATTTTGTGCCTGCTGTGACGGAGCCTGGGCGTTTGCATGTGGCGGCCAAGCGATACTTATGTGCGGTGGATGACGCGTATTTTGGCGAATTGTCCCCTGTTTCCGTTCGCAGTTTGGAACTTCAAGGTGGACCTTTTACGCCTGCACAAGTGAAAGCATTTGAACGGAATTTGCATCACCAAGATGCGGTGCGTTTGCGGCGTTGTGATGAGATGGGCAAGGACCCAGATTTGGAAACACCAGATTTGGAATATTATCGGCCGGCTTTGACGGCGGGATTGAAGTAGGACTTGAAAAATTAAGATGAGTTGTCTACCTTTTGATATGGGTACTTGATGGATTTTCCTTTAATAAGGACAAAAAAATGGCTGATACATATCGTGCGGTATTAAAAGATGATCACCTCGAATGGGTGGATAAGAAGCCTGAAACAATGCATTCGATTGACGTGACTGTTGTTGTTCACGATATGCCAAAAAATAAGCCGCAGGGCGAAAAAATGGCGTTTTATTTGGAAAAATTGGCTGAATTGGGTGGTGTATCTGGTATTTCCGACCCTGTTGCGTGGCAAAAAGAAATGCGTGAGGATCGTATTTTACCGAATAGGGATGCTTAATGCTTATAGATAGCAATATCATTATCTATTCAGTGCAACCTGAGCATGGACGTCTTAGAGATTTTGTTAAGGAACAAAACCCTTATGTTTCTGCTGTGAGCTATGTCGAAGTGTTGGGTTATCACGGTCTCACCGAATCAGAAAAAAACCTGTTTGGACTGTTTTTTCAAGAAGCAACAGTACTTGATATTACACAGGATGTGATTCTTGAGGCAACGCTTTTGAGACAGCAAAAGCGTATGAGTTTGGGAGATTCTTTGATTGCCGGTACGGCTTTGGTAAACGATTTGACCTTGGTCACTCGGAACATTGCAGATTTTTCTTGGATTGATGCTTTGAAAATTATCAACCCTTTGGATTAATGCGTGTTGTGTGAATTGCTATCCCTTTGTCAAAATAGACAAAGGGATATTTTTGTGTCGCGACCCAGTCCACTTTGCACGTGATTTTTCAATAATCTGTCACTACTTTGGTTTTTGATATTTTAACGGGCGTTTCTTCATTCTTTTAAAGGATCTGGTTTATGCAATTAACGGCTAAGACGTCTGATGATTTTTACAATTTATGGCATCAAGATTTGAATTTTATGTTGGACTCTGAGTTGTGTGCATTTGAGATGGAGATGCCATCGGCGGAAGAGATTGTGGATGTTTTGCGTAAGGACCCTGATGCGCGGGTGCAGTTTTTATCGGATGAGTTGAGTGAGTTTGAACAGAACGCTTTGGCAGAAGAATTTAAGTCGGCAAAGATCGAAAAAGCGGCGGAGATGTCGTTTGCATTGGCACACTTTTATTTGAGAAATTTCTATGGTGTGGGTCAGTTCTTGCAGGATTTTCAAAAAAAGGTGATGATCCCTTGGCGCATGTTTCTGACTCGTTTGGGGTTTACGTGGCAACGTTGTTATCCGATTATTTTTATTTCGGGAAAAGGATGCAGTTCAACCTATCACGTGGATATTTCTCATGTGCTGGCATGGCAAGTGCATGGGACGAAGCATTTTAATGGATTTCAAAAACCAGAGGAAGTTTTGCCGATCGATAAAGCGGTGAATGAGCGCAATGACATTCGTCAAAATACACCACCAGAGCATGATGTGAATGATGTGTTACCCTATGCGATGCAACCGGGTGATCTTTTGTGGAATCAGTTGCTCACACCGCATTGGGTGGTCGCTGGTGATGATGAGATTGCGGTGAGTGTGAATATCTCTCATGGTGGTGTTTCGTATGCGGGCGCCTTTTGCCCGCGCGAACACGCTTTGCGCAAGCGGTGGGAAATTCATCCGGACGAAGCATGGCTTGTGGATGAACGGTATTAGACAAGTAAAAAGTAAAAAGGGGTATATTCCTTTTCTTTTTTACAAACTTTTAAAACTGTATTTCAAGACATATAATGTGTATGTTGAAGAGGTGAATTGCGTGCGGGATGCCGAAGCGTATCTCATGTTTTTTATTCAAGCCGTTTGCTGCACAATTTTGCGTGGTTTTGCGGTTTATTTCTTAAGGAGTGTTGCATGGTTGTTTTTGAAACATCACACGGTACCATTAAGTTGGAAATGCTCGCCGAAGAAGCACCTGTTTCGGTGGAGAACTTTTTGCAGTATGTGGATGATGGCCATTTTGATGGCACCATTTTTCACCGTGTGATGCCTGGTTTTGTGATTCAGGGGGGTGGGTTTACGGCAGATATGGAACAGAAGTCCACACGGGACCCGATTAAGAATGAAGCAGATAACGGTGTCAAGAATGGGCGGGGCTTTTTGTCTATGGCACGCACACAAGATGTGAACAGTGCAACGTGCCAGTTTTTTATCAATTTGGTTGACAATGCATTTCTTGATAATGGTACCCGTGATTTTGGCTATGCTGTTTTTGCCAAGGTAGCAGAGGGCATGGATGTGGTGGATGAGATTGCCAAAACTGAAACAAGCAACAATGGTCCTCACCAAAATGTTCCGGTTGAGCCTATTGTGGTAAACAGTGCTAAACGTGTTGAGGAGTAGTATGGAGCATCGCCTGAATATCTCTATAGATGCCCTTACCGGATTTTGTCAAAAGTGGGACATAGACAAATTGGGCGTTTTTGGTTCGGTGTTACGAGAGGATTTCAAACCTGAAAGTGATTTAGATTTTCTTGTGGCGTTTTCTCAAGATGCCGATTGGGGTATGTTAGACCATGTTGCAATGCAACAAGAATTAGAACAGTTGTCGGGGCGGAAGGTGGATCTGGTAACTGAAAAAGCATTGAACAGAAGTAACAACTGGATACGCCAAAGAGAAATCAGGGAAACAGTAAACCAAATATATCCTGCCCAGGAGACTGTTCATGTCCCGTGATGAGGCGGTTTTACTCGACATTGTTGGAGCCGCACGTCAGATTTTGGCATTTAAACAAGATATGCCAAAAGAAGCCTTTTTCGTTGATGCAAAGACACAGTCTGCAATTTTGCATCAATTGATGGTTATGGGAGAGGCTGTCAAGCGTCTGTCGCAAGATTTTAGAACGCAACATTCAGAGATTTCGTGGAGCCTTATCGCGGGAATGCGGGATGTTTTGATTCATGTTTATGATGCTGTTGATTTGGATGAAGTTTGGAAGACTGCACATGTTGATGTACCCGAATTGTTGTCAAAACTAGAACCCTTATTGCCTCAGGCTCCGGACACTGAGGCATGAGGGTTTTTGCGATTTCTGATTTGCACGTTGATTTTCGTGAAAACCGCCAATGGGTAGATCAGGTCTCTGATTTTGAGTATCGCAATGACACCTTGTTGATTGCGGGGGATGTCAGTCATCAATTGGAGCGGGTTGAGGCGGTTTTTGATACGTTGAATGAGAAGTTTGCACATCTCTTTTTTGTGCCGGGCAACCACGATTTGTGGGCACGTGAAGAAGGGGCCTCAGATTCAATTGATAAGTTTAATCAATTGATGGATTTGTGTGCAGATTGTGATGTGATCACACAACCACTGTTGATTCATGATGTGTGGATTGTGCCTTTGTTTTCATGGTATCGGTTGCCTGAATTGGGTGCCGATTCCTTATTTGCCTCAAAAAAGGGCGAGGATCCGTCGTTGCGCATGTGGTCGGATAATAGATTTACAAAGTGGCCCATAGCCGCAGAGGCTGTGGTGGATTTTTTTTTAAATTTGAATACGCCTTATTTGTCCAAAGTGACACAAGATTTGCCCGTGATCACATTGAGTCATTTTTTGCCACGACAAGAATTGATTTTTAGCACAGCTTCAGAACATCGAAAAGTGCGCCCGGGTGCGCGTGATCCGCATCCGGGCTTTAATTTTAGTCGGGTGGCAGGTACCTCGTTGTTGGATGTGCAAATTAGAAATGCTGGGGCTCAGTTGCACGTGTATGGGCATCAGCATCGCAATCGAGATCGTGTATTGGATGGGGTGCGTTATGTGTCGCATTGTTTGGGTTATCGACGAGAGCGCGCGTGGAACTTGGTGTGTGAATTGGATGAAGGGCCAATGCAAGTTTGGCCACATGTTTCGTAAATTTTAATGGGAGGGATTGGGATGTCTTTGGTGACCATTGAAGCGCAAGGGCGTGTGACACCGCCAGATTGGGCCATTAAACAACGCCACTTGATTCATTTGATGAATCGGGGGGCGCGTTCTTTTGTAAAGAAATATACGCGGCCCGATGGCACGCTTGTTTGGCGCGACGAATGGCCTGGTATGGATGGCTCTGATGATGGTTATGAAAGCTTTTTGTCTTTTCCTTTGTTTTACATTTTGGGTGGTGATGAATATGTACATCGCCAAGGGCGTAAAGAATTTAATGCGGTGACCTGGCAGTTTACCCAATATGGTCAAGTGCACCGTGAGTTTGATGCGTATTATGATTGGATGCACCACGGTGAGGCGTATACTTATTTGTATTATTTAGCGATGTCTGATCCCAATCACTTTGTTGATCGGCAGCGCGCGTTGAATTTTGCTGCGATGTATAATGGGGAAGATCCTGAGGCACCAAACTGGGACCCTGAGTTGAAGATGATCCGCTCGCCGATTAATGGCAGCAAGGGCCCACAGTTTCATATGTCGGCAGAAGATTGGGAGACACATCGTTGGGTACTGGCCAATTACTTGTCGCCCTATGAAGATGTGCCGGGTTTTGATGCGTCTGACCCTGGGTGTAAATTGGATTGGGAAGACGATACGATTTTTGCCGAGATTTTGAAGCGGATGAATGAACGAATGGTGCCGGGTGATGTACCGCTTAATTTGGTGGCTACGAGTTTGATTACGAGCGCGTTTTTGTATACGGGTGAGGAGAAGTATCGGCAGTGGGTGGTGGATTATTTGCAGATGTGGATGGATAAGACGGCTGAGAATGATGGTATTTTGCCGGATAATATTGGGCCATCGGGTAAGATTGGTGAGCGGATGGATGGCAAATGGTGGGGCGGGTATTATGGATGGCGCTGGCCGCATGGTGCAGGTAAGTTGCTTGAGACAACGTTGATTGCAGGTAGCAATGCGGTGTTGTTAACGGGCGATATGAAGTGGCTGGATTTGCATCGTAACTTAGCTGATAAGTTGTGGGATTTGCGTAAAGAAGTGGATGGCAAGGTTGTGGTGCCAAACCGGTATGGTGATGCGGGGTGGTTTGATTATCGAGAGCCTGTCGCACAATATTATGTACACTTGTATCACATTAGCCAGAGTGATGAAGACTTGAAACGGCTTGAGGAACGGTTGCTTGGGTGGGAAAATTGGCGCAGTGTGCCTTCGTTTAGCAAAGCGGGTTATCACTCTCCGTTGGCATGGCATGCCTATCATCAAGGGCAGAATCCAGAGTTTGTTAGTAATGTGTTGGATGCGACGTATGAAGGGATGAGCAATCGGTTGGATAAGATTGACAATGATGATGATGATGTGGATTCTTGGGATGTGCACCATTGGCAAAACTTGAATCCGGTGATTCCAGAAGGTCTCATTCAAATGGCAATGGGCACACCTGCTGCAGTGTATCATGGTGGGCATTTGCATGCAACCGTGCGGTATTTTGATGCAGACAAAAGACGACCCGGTTTGCCTGCTTTTGTATCGGCTTCGGTGACTGAGGTGACGCGTGACTCTGTTTTGCTTCATTTGGTAAATACGGATGCGTTGCACGCAAAGAATGTATTGATTCAGTCGGGTGGGTTTGCAGAACATGCGTTTACGGATGTAACAGTAGACGGGGATCGTCAAGATGTGAATGGTAAAGTGATCAAAGTGTCTTTAAAAGCTGGTGCAGAAGTAAAGCTTACTTTGGGTTTGAAACGATATGTGAACACACCGACTTATGATATGCCATCGTTTTATGAATAGGAAATATTGTTGCAATTTTTGTGTCAAAGAGGTGGGATATGCTAAATCTTAGATTGAAAACACAGACATTGATTCAAGATGATCAAGGCCATAGTATTTGGCAGACAAATGAGGATGCTGCAAATTGGTCTGCGGAAAAGACGGTTTTGTTGTTGTGCGATGTGTGGGATAACCATTGGTGCCGGGGAGCCGTTGAGCGGTTGGAAGTGATGTTGCCGCGTATGAATGATGTGGTGAAGTCGGCAAGAACACGGGGTGTACATATTGTGCACGCGCTGTCGAATACGTTGGACTTTTATGCCGACTCATCGGCTCGAAAGCGAATGTTGGATATTGCACCAGTGGAGGTACCGGAAGATTTGGTGCATGAAGATCCGCCATTGCCGATAGAGGATTCGGATGGTGGGTCCGATACGGGGGAAGATCCGAATACGATTAATACGCGTGTTTGGACACGACAACATGCGGGTATTGAGATCGATGAAGAGCGAGATGTGATTTCGGATCAGGGTAGAGAAGTGTATGCTTATATGCATCATCATAATATTGAACATATGATCATTATGGGTGTGCATACCAATATGTGTGTGTTGCATCGCACGTTTGCAATTAAGCAGATGATTCGATGGGGCAAGTCGGTTGCGTTGATTCGTGATTTGACAGATGCAATGTACAATCCGGCCCAATCACCTTATGTGAGCCATGATGCAGGGACCCAACTGGTGATTGAATTTATTGAGAAGTTTTGGTGCCCAACTGTGCTGAGTGATGATTTGATCTCTTGAATATGGCCCTCACCCTCGATCCCTCTCCCGCAAGCGGGTAGAGGGAGGAGATATAACGACCGATTATTGAAGGCCATTCGGTTAATTTATGAGGTTCCTCACTTGCTGAGGTAATATTAGAGAAGCAAGTTTGTCCTTGAATCATTTCTTCTGTTTAATCTCAATGCAAAACAGTAGGATGTGTCAGTCTAATGGAAATGCACTTATTACTGAAAATCCCCCTCAATCCCCCTTTGAAAAAGGGGGACGATGGTTTTGGTGTGCAATAGGTTGATTGCGAAACATACAATATATTCTGCTTCATTACTTAGTTCTGGCTGTGTAATGGGTTGATTGCGAAACATACAATATATCCCGCTTCATTACTTATTTAATTGTTTATAGCCACTGAAGCCAACTTTGATGCACCAAGCGTTTTGGGTTTGCTATGACAGTACCCGAAGCACATCGTTAAGGTCTATCACAAGGCGAAATTTTAACTTTTTTAAAAGAGATACTTATGTCTGCTCCCAATATTCTTTTTATTACGACCGATCATTTGCGTTATGACACTTTGGGGTATACGGGTGATAGGGTGGTTCAAACGCCAGCTATTGATAAGTTGGCTTCTGATAGTGTGCGGATGAGTCATTGTTTTGTACAAAACCCAGTGTGTGCCCCTTCGCGGGCTACGTTTATGACTGGGCGTTATCCCAAGAACCATGGTGTGCGTTGGAATGGGTCGCGATTGAGTGAAAATGAAGTGACGATGATTGAGCATTTTAAAACACATGGGTATCAAACCGCGTGTGTGGGCAAGCATCATATTGGGCAGGAGAAATTTCAGAAAAAATTGGATCATATTGATGCATCAGGGATTCGCCGCGGTTGGAGCGAACGGACCGATGGGGATTATACGGTGCATGATCCGAATCCGTTTGAGCAATATGTGCGCGATCGCGGATATGAATATAAAACGGGATATGCGTTGGAAAATTTTCGGGCGAATTTGGGTGCGGTTCCTTCTGACTTGCCTGAGGATTGTCACATTGATGCGTATGTGGGGATGAAGAGTATTGAATACTTGGAAGGGCTTGAGGGTGAGGAACCTTTCTTTTTATGGGCTGGTTTTTATGGGCCGCATCATCCTTATGTGCCGTCGGGACGTTTTGCTACGATGTATGATCCTGATGCGTTGCCACCGTTTCAAAATGCAGCAGATGATTTAGAAAAGAAACCTGTTGAATACGAGCTTTATTTTAAGGCTGAGGAGCATAAGTTTAAAGGGTTTCCCGAGGCTTCTGATGAGACGTATCGGAAGATGAAGGCGGCCTATTATGGGATGGTGTCTCAGATTGATTGGCAAGTGGGTTTGCTTTTGGATACGTTGGCGCAGAAGGGTTTGGCCGAGAATACAATTGTTGTGTTTATATCGGATCATGGCGAGTTTTTAGGTGATCATGGCATTCCGGCCAAGGCACCTTTTTTGTTGGATTGTATGTTGCGTATCCCTTGCCTGATAAAGGTGCCTGGGCAAATGGCGATGGATTGTGATGCGTTGGTTGAGTCGATTGATTTGTTTCCTACGTTGTCCAATTTGGCGGGTGTTGATGCGCCAGATTGTGTGCAAGGGCGAGATCTCGGGCCTGTTTGGGGTGGTGCGGATGGTGGGCGTGATTGTGTGTTTGCTGAGGCGGTGGACAAACGATGCATTCGCACGCGCGAGTGGAAATATATTCATTATCCTGGTAAGGCCTATGGCGAGTTATATAATATTGTGGATGATCCGCATGAGTTGAACAATTTATATGAAGAAGAAGTTGATGTTCGCAACGAGATGAAGGATTTATTCTATTTGCAGATGGATGCGACGGAAGATTTCAAACATCCGCGCTATCATCGGTATACCGATGAACATCCTGAAACCGGAGATGAAGTGACGCATTATATGATATGGTAAGTTTCTCAGAAATTTTTCTAATTGTTGCGGCGTTTTTTACGTCTATGACGGCGGCTATTGGTGGCATTGGTGGTGGTGTGATGTTGATTGCGCTGATGCCAGGCTTTATTCCTGCGGCGGCTATTATTCCTGTGCATGGTGTGGTGCAAATTTCGAGCAACATCAGCCGTGTGTTGTTGGGTATTCAACACATTGAGTGGCGTTTGGTGTGGCATTATACAATGGGTGCGGTGGTGGGTGTGTTGTTGGGGTCTCAGGTGGTGTCAGATATTGAATGGGATATGATGCCGCTATTTTTGGGTGTATTTATTTTAATAACGACTTGGATGCCAAAACCTTCTGGCAAGGCGCGGTTTCCTGCTAAATTTGTTGTGTTGGGTGCATTTCAAACGGCACTGTCCCTTTTTGTGGGTGTGTCGGGGCCGATGAATATGCCTTTTTTGTTGCGGGAAAGTTTGGGGCGTGATCGTACGGTGATTACACATGGCACCCAAATGACGGTGATGCATTTTCTTAAGGTGACTTTGTTTGGTATTTTGGGTTTTGCTTTTTCTTCTTATTTACTGCTTATGGCCGGGATGATTGTTGGGGCAACGTTGGGGTCCTTTGTGGGTACAAAAGTGCGTGGTCATGTGCCTGAGGAAATGTTTAAGAAGGGGTTGAAGATTTTGATCACGTTGCTTGCGATCAGAATGATTGTGCGGGGAGCGTTGTAGAGGCGAATAGACGAATCAACGAATCAGCGA
>JABIFK010000845.1 GCA_018650745.1 Candidatus Latescibacterota bacterium
TTTTGCTTAAAAGCAGTTTCTTAATAAAAAAGGGCGGGAGGTCAAAAGATTTCCCGCCCTTTTTTATTTGATGATAATCGTATAAGAATTTCTGACGCGTAAATTTCCTGGAGTTACCCCGCTTTGGTGGACAATATTGAACTTTCAAGGAAAGCGGTCTGCGCCATCAGTTTTTCATAATTGATGGGTGGTTTGTATCCAAGTGCAGAGTGCCTTCGCCGTGGGTTATACCAGCCTTCAATATACTCGAAGATGGCCAGTTTAGCAGTCTTGTGATTTGGGAAGCTTCGTCGGTCAAGCAGTTCACACTCAAGAGCTTTACTGGGGCCGTGTAGACGTTCTACACTATCCGCGCCATCTGATGCTCGGCCTACTTTCGATGGGGCGTAGAATGGAGTCCGTCGGCGCGGCCAGTTGAGGATGATAATGTCAGTGAGACGAATCACTTGCAATGCGAAAAGTAGCTTAATCGTATGTCCATTTTTTCAGACCACATCAGTTACAAGGACGATATATTATCGGTGGGATGGTGTCTAAAATTACCTTTGCATTTAAGTAACAAATATGTTACATTTTGGATTGTGGAATGGGAAATAATATATTTCAACAGCACTGTGAAAAAAACAGTTGAATCACTCCCAAAAGGATTATATGCTCGTTTTTCGGAACGGCATCCTTGATGCGCGAAAATGGCCCCAATTTAGGGATGCCACACACCAAATCAATGGGTGATGGGTTGTTCGAAATGCGCTTGAGATCTGTAGAAGGGCTTGCCCGTATTTTCTACTGTTCAGTAATCAGCAACCGGATATACCTGTTGCATAGTATCATAAAAAAAACACAGAAGACACCCAAGAGAGACCTGGACATTGCAAAACGCAGAATGAAGGAGGTAACTTAATATGGCCAAAGCGTCCGATAGATTTGATCCCATCCCTCTCGATATAGAAAAAGCGCTTGAAGCACGCGCTGATGTAAAAGCAGAGTATGATCGCCTCGAGCCAGAGTATGAATTGCTCAACACGCTATTAAAAGCTCGGAAACTGGCAGACATGACCCAACTGGATGTTGCAAATAGGATGGGTGTCAAGCGTCCGTCGGTGGCACGTATGGAATCAACAGGTTCAAGCCATTCGCCCAGCGTAAAGACATTACAAAAATATGCCGAAGCTGTTGGATGCAAATTAGAAATTAAATTGACACCACAAAAATAAATTGTAACTGTTGCTGATAGAACCCAACGATACAGGATGTTTAAAAGGGTTTCAGAAGGAATGAAAGAACGCCGTCTGGTGTTTTGCAGCACAGGGGATCGTATTGGGCTAGGAAATCTATCCAGACCCTTGAGAAATCATTTTACAACAAAAAAAGCGCTCACATTTCCTTCTCTCCGTCCCGACCATATAAAGAAACGGCTTATGCATTTGTTGCATAGGCCGTTTTCTTTTTATGGTCCATTAGAGATATTACGTGTTGTTTCTGGTGTTTTGATACGTTTCAGGGGTGAGGGTCTCCAGAGGGGGGCTGGAGGCCATCTAAGAGGGCTTGTTTAAGCGAAATGGCTTGATTGAGTTGGTCAATTTCAGTTTTTAAAAATGTGTTCCCTTGGGCAAATTGAAGTTTTAGGCGCAAAAGCTTTTGTGTGTCGGTTACGATTTGGCGAAATAAGCGTGTGCTGGTCATTAGCAGTTCAATCTTTGAGGATGGTTAAGATGCATGTCGAATGTCGGCAAAGTCGCGGTCATGGGTTATGGGCACGGCAACACCGTTTAAGAAGGCCCATTTGCCAACATCGCAGGCACTTGCTTTGACAAATCCGTTGATATAAGATCGGCGTGGCTGTTCTGTTTGATTGGGTTTGGACCCGTGGACGGTGTAGGAGGTGAACATCACCACATCGCCTGCTTTGGCCAAGCAGGGCACAGCTGTGGATACATCAATGTGTTCTTCAATTTGCCCTTTGGCATAGCGTTTTGTTTTCAGATTACCCGCTTTGTGGCTTTCGGGCACCACCCAAAGGCATCCGTTTTCCTCAGTGGCGTCATCAACGGCAATGATTGTCTGCACATAGTTGTTAACTTGATCACGGAAAGCGGGTGTGGGACGGATATCTTGATGCCAAGGAAATTCAATATTGCCGCCAGGCATTTTAAAATTGATCTGGTTGATAAATTGCTTGAGAGAGTTCCCTATCAGGGGGGAGAGCAATTCCACAAATTTGGCGCTGTTTCGAATGTGTTCAAATGTGGGGTGGATCAAGGCGGGCCATTGGGTTTTGCGTAGGTATTGAATGCGGGAAGGTCCCTCAATACCTTTGGGGGCTTGAATATGGATATGTACACCACCGGATACGCCTTGGCGGTAGTCTGGCGAAAGATCTTCGCGGGCTGCCAATGTGACAATGTCATCAAAGGCGTGCCGTAAGTCGGAAATCTCCTCTGCGTTAAATACTTGGGGCGCAATTGTATACCCCAAAGAGCGAAAGTCCTGGATTTGGGTTTCTGTGATCATGATCAAAGTCTTTTTGGGTAGGTTATATTGAGAGTGGGTTTTGTCTACCATAATCGGCGAAACGATTGTTCTCGTCAATGAGAAAATGTTGTTCAATTGTGTGGTTTATGTGATCAGCTATTCAAGTGAGACGTGTCTGGACAGATTTTCGATTTTGTTTATTTTAGAGTTCAACTTCCGTTCCGTCAGAAATTAATAAAAGGAGCTTCATATGCCTGTGCAACAATTGGGGCCTCAAGCAGTAAAAGAGGCGATGGACTCGACTGAAAACGCGATTTATGTGGATGTGCGCACTGAAAATGAATTTGCTCAAGGGCATCCTGAAGGTGCAATCAACATTCCGGTTGCCCAACCAGGGCCAGGGGGTATGGCACCGAATCCCGATTTTTTGAAGGTTGTGAGCGCAGTTTTAACAGATAAGGGCCAAGCGGTATTTTGCGGATGTCAGATGGGGGGGCGTTCGCAAATGGCTGCTAATTTGATGGAACAAAGCGGCTACACAAATCTGACCAACGTGCAAGGTGGATTTGGAGGTAAAGTGGAAAACGGTGTGATGGTGGTTTCGGGTTGGCGAGATTCTGGGCTTCCTGTTGAGACCGCCGTTACTGAAGAAAATTCATATGTGAGTCTCAAGGCCAAAGTAGGCATTTAAAGATTGAGATTTGCGGCAACAAAAAAGCGGGTAATATTGCCCGTTTTTTTGTTGGGGTTTTGGTCGGTGTTTGGGGCTCTCTGTGGCTTATGTTTTTATTGGAAATAGGATTAGGAGTTAGGACGTGTGTCATTGAAAAAGAGACAGGTGGGATAACTTGGCCAAACATAAACATGATGCAAAAAGTCTTCAACACGCATTTATTCGGTGTGCTGAACTTGCTTCTTCTGGTCGTGTTTTAGATCTGGGGTGGGGGGGCGAACCTTTTGTAGCAGCTTGTCCTATGGGCGATTCTGAGGTCTGCTTTGTTAGTGATGATATTCGACCCGTCAGATGTTCAGATTCGACAGGCGTTGCTTCGTATCACCTGATTTCGCCTGCCAAGGTGCCGGGTTTGTTCCGTTCTGCATTCTATCACCCCGCAGGCCCTGCGGCCAAGGGGCAAGTTTTCCATTGGGTGGACGTCTCATTTAATAAGTTGGAGCTGGGCGCGACGTTGTATCTGGCAGGGCAAAAAGATCGAGGTGTGCTTAGTTATGTTAAATATGTAGAATCGGTGTTTGGCCAGGTTAAACGGATCGGTCGCACTGGTCGTATGCAATATTTCTCTGCTACAAAAACACACAAAGACCCGGGGATAGCACCTACAGATATAGAACACCTTCTTGAGGCTTCTGATTTGCCTGGAGATGCCCTGCAATTTAAAACCCTAGATGGTGTCTTTTCTCGAGATGGGATTGATCCTGGATCTCGGATTCTGTTAGAGCAGGTCACGGTGGCGCATGACGCTCACGTGATGGATGTTGGATGTGGGTATGGCCTCTTGGGCATCTCCTGTGCCAAATGGGTGCCAAATGGGCATGTCTGGTTGGGAGATATCAGCGCCCGCGCAGTTGTTTGTGCCCAAGATAATGTGGTTAAAAA
>JABIFK010000322.1 GCA_018650745.1 Candidatus Latescibacterota bacterium
GGCACAGCCAGTCGTCCAAAAGACATTCCCATTGCAAAAGCAACGGATGCCAGCATCGAAAAAGAAATTGCTGCCATTCGCCAAGCCCGCAATAAGAATTAAAACCACCTCCCCAGTACCCCCTAAAGGTGGGCAGAAAGTGAGTGATGACAGATCTTGCATGTCAAAACTCCTAAAAGGGGAACATATAAAGGTGCTATCGATATAGCACAAAAACCAAAAACAGAAAGAAACAACGTGAGAAATCAAACCCTTAAAACAAACACCATAACATCTCACACCTCACATCTTACTTCTCATCACCTTTTCTCCCACATCTTACGTCTCACCTCCTGCCTCTTACTGATTTTTCTGCCGACCCTCACGTTTGCACTCACGGGCCAAGTCACCAACCACACGCTCTTGCGCCCCGAAGCCAACATACCCGTCTCTTACATTCACCACGCAGCAAGTGGTGTCATCATAGTGCGCGACACCACCGATCAACAGGGCCACTTCACACTCGATGTGCCTGTCGATCCATCTGCCGACCCGCCCCCAATGCTCATTGCGCGGTATAACAATATCGACTATCCAGGCAATCCTGCACCCAACGGCGACACGGTTGAAATCCCCGTTTACGAAACCACCGATCAAGACACAGCCCTATCGGTCGCCTCTCATCACGTTTTGGTCGATCTCAATACCAAACAAGCCACTTATATCCTCATCATCAAAAACAGCAGCAACTTGACCTACATCACCGGCGGAGATCATGGGCACGGCTTGGAACTGCCTTTGCCTGATGGGGTTACAGAAATCCTGCGTGCGCCAGAAGGGGTGCATTTGCACGGCAACGTGCTTGTTGACCCACGTCCCATCATTCCAGGTCAAAGCCAATCGTTCTTCAGCTTCGCTTTACCCGCCAATAATCAACTCAACCAAACCATCACCTATCCTACAAGCTCTTTTGACCTGCTCGTTCAACCCCCAGAAGCGGAAGTCTCAACCACGGGCCTGCACGAACACGACACGGTCACTTTTGGCGGCCAAACCTTTAAACAATTTGCCACCGCCAACCTCACATCCGGCGCGCGCATTGGCATCCGATTTCAATCCGTCAAAAGTACTGAAGAAGCGGGGGTCTCACAAAACACACTCATTGCCGTGGTCGTCATCGCCGCACTTGCGTTAGGTGCCATTGCATTCATTATGGTGCGCCGTCCAAACACAAACACCCCGACCTCAGCGCCCACAACAGACCGACGCACCGCACTGCTTGAGCAAATTGCCGACCTCGACAACCGCTTTGAAAACGGCCAACTCACCGAAGAGATTTATCAAACACGCCGCGATGTGCTCAAAGCTGAAGTGGCAGAATTATCGGAAAATCGCCAAACAGTACTCGAACAACTTGCCGACTTGGACGACCAATTTGAAAAAGGCGACCTCGATCAAAAACACTATCAACAGCAACGAGACGCCCTTAAAAAGCGCGTTGCAAACCTTTCCAGTTAGGGATAAGGGCTGTGAACGCCATTGAACTCAGCAACGTCACCCGGCGCTTTGGTCATCTCACCGCTCTACGCGGCGTAACGCTGTCTATACCCGAAGGACAAACCTTCACCCTCTTTGGTCCCAATGGTGCAGGCAAAAGTACACTCCTTCGCATCATTGCCACATTAGGCAAACCCACTTCGGGCACCGTACACATTCGCAACATTGACGTGCGAGAATCACCCGAGCAAGTGCGCACACACATCGGTCTTATCTCTCATCACACCCTACTCTACGATGACTTAACAGCGCGTGAAAATCTCACCTTTTATGCCAAAATGTATGGGCTTAAAAACAAGTCCGAATCTGTTGACGAAGCCCTGCTAACAGTAGGGCTTGCAGATCGCCACAAAGACCGTGTCAGAGGTTTTTCACGCGGAATGAAACAACGCTTGGCTATTGCACGAGCAACCCTTCATCAACCCGAAATTTTATTGCTCGACGAACCCTTTACAGGTTTGGACACCGCTGCACGCTCTTTGTTGTCCGACATGATTTTTAATTTACGTGCAAAGGGTCGTACCATTCTATTGGTCACTCACGACCTTGCACAAGGCTTGACCTTGTCCAACCACTTTGGCATTCTAAAACGCGGTGAACTCGTCCACGAATCGCCAACAGAAAACATCACAGAAACAGAACTGCGCACGATTTACGAACGCCATGTCGGCAACCTTACGCAGGGATAAAGGAAACAGGCAATGCCCACATTCTTTACCCACACATTGGCCATTTTTCAAAAAGACCTCAAAACCGAATGGCGCACAAAAGAACGCTTGAGTGCCATGACTTTTTTTGCCTTCTTGGTCATACTCATATTTAACTTTGCTTTTGAACCTGGCTCACCCATTATGCAATCGGCGGCCCCTGGCATCTTTTGGATTGCCACCACATTTGCTGGGCTCATGGGGTTGGGGCGTGCATTTGCCATTGAAAAGCAAAACGATTGTCTCTTGGGATTGCGGCTAACACCCGCAGACCCCGGTGCTATATTCTTAGGCAAAATGTTGGGCAATATGGTCGCCATGCTCTTGCTTGAAGCCCTGATCTTGCCCATCTTAGTTATCTTTCTGGATGTTGAAGTATTTGCTGTTTTACCGCGTTTGTGTGTTCCCATTTTCCTGGGCACACTGGGGTTTGCTGCCGTAGGCACGCTCTTTGCCGCCATGTCAATGAACACCCGATTACAAGAGGCCTTGTTGCCTATTCTCACTTTGCCCGTGCTTGTTCCTGCACTCTTAGCTGCCGTAGAATCCTTTCGCGGCATCTTAGAAGGCGACACGTTGTCTGATATTTTTCCGTGGTTAAAATTGGGCGGTGCTTTTGCAGGGCTTTTTGGTGCCGCTTGTTTGTTGTTATTTGAATTTGTTCTGGAGGATTGACCCTCATGAGACGTCCCTATATACCCGCTTTTGTATTTGGCATATTGGCACTCATTGGCCTTGCCATTGCACCGTATATGGCCTTGATGTATGCCGGCATGGAAAAGGACATGGGCTTTGCGCAAAAGATTTTCTACTACCACGTGCCCTCAGCGTTCATGATGTATATTGGGTTCGCTCTCTGTGCCATATTCAGCGCCTTGTATCTGTATAAAAAAGATAAAAAATATGACATTTGGGCGCTGTGTAGTGCCGAAGTCGGCTTGTTATTCTGCACACTTGTTTTGCTCACTGGGCCTATTTGGGCAAAACCCATTTGGGGTACCTGGTGGGTTTGGGATGCGCAACTCACGCTCACCTTAATGTTATGGCTTATTTTTGTAGCTTATATGATGTTGCACAGTTACAGTGAAGATTCGCTGCAAAGTGCCAAGTTCCGTGCCGTTCTTGGCATCATTGGTTTTTTAGATATGCCTCTGATTCATTATGCCACCAAACTCTGGCGCACACACCACCCCGAAGTGGTTCGCGGCGAAGAATTTGGTCTGCCGCTCGACATGAAAATTGCATTTTACTTCTGTGTTTTAACCTTTCTGATGCTCTTCTTGGCCATCTTGTTCAAACGCGTTTCCGTCGAAAAAGCCCACGACGAACTCGAATCGATCAAATCCGAAATACGAGACCGCAAAGCCATATTAGGTCAACTCGGCTCAGATTAATTGGTTTTTAAGGTTTCACTTTTTACTTTTTACTTTTGCATTTTTACTTGCCTTTCTTCCGGAGGATGTTATGCAATACATCGGATATATGACCGCAGCCTATATCATTATTTGGGTTGCCATTTTGCTCTACTTTCTCAACTTGGCCAAGCGAGAAAAAGACATTTGGGAAGAGTTGCAAGGTTTGCGTGCCACACTTAACCGAGGTGAATCAACCCCTCAGGACAACGTATAGCATATGGCTATCAAAGGCGCAAGACACATACTTGCACTCAAAAAGCGCAAAGACCGCGAAGAAACGAATAAATACCTCATTGAGGGCATTCGGTTGTGCGAAGAGGCCATTGCTTCTGATGCCCCCATTGAGCAGTTGCTCTTTTGTCGCGAAAGCATTGATCGAAACGCACGTTTGGAAGCGCTCTTTCAAAGCGCTGTTGAAAAGAATATTCCCATTCAACAAACCGATTGGCGTGCCTTCAAAGGCATGAGCGATACCGAAACCCCACAGGGTGTACTTGGGGTTGTGCAGATGCCAAAATGGGATCGCGATGCGATCCTAAAATCGACCAAACCCATTCTGATTCTCGATCGTATTTCGGACCCTGGCAATTTGGGCATGATGATGCGCACTGCCGAAGCAGCCTCATGTGCAGGTATTTTTTTAACGCGTGGATCGGTTGAATTATTTAATCCCAAAGTCGTACGTGCAACCATGGGAGCCATTTTTAGATTGCCCGCTTTTCCGATGGCAAATGGGTTGGAACTGCTTCAAGAATTGAAGCAACACAACGTTTCAATTCTTGCAGCGCACGTTGACGGTACCAACCATCACCAACTTACAGTCGAAGGTTCTATCGCACTCTTGTTGGGCAATGAAGCATTTGGGGTTGATCCTGAGTTGTTGGCACAAGCAACACAGACGGTGACCATTCCAATGGCATCGCCTGTGGAATCTTTGAATGTTGCTGTGGCATCGGGGATTTTGCTGTATAAGCTTTACGAGCTTTCCCTTTAAATCTTTGCCTTCGGCGACCCACTTTTTCTAACAGCTGAAAAAGTAGGCAAAAAAGCTGCCACTGCGTGGAGCTCTCAAAAATCTTCTGTGTTTTTACAAGCGCAGACCACCCTCACCTGCCCGCGCAGTTCCCACACCCCACCTCGCGTTCCACGCACCCTTCACCCACACATCACCACCCACCAACTGCACAACGGCCCACCCCACCAGCAAATCGTATTCAAGTTTTGAGATATTCTTCTGTCGTTTTCCGTTTGCCATCTCACTTTACTTTTGCCTTGATTTA
>JABIFK010000212.1 GCA_018650745.1 Candidatus Latescibacterota bacterium
AAAAGCTGTATTGGTAATACTGGCAGGCTTGTTATTTTTCCCGGTGGCTTTTTTTGTGCAAAAGCTGCGGAAAAAAGCAACTGCAGGTGAAGTATGGCAAAGTATTTGTTCTTGGGCTGAGGGTCACGATCTGTTTGGGCGTGCGTGGGTGCGTCTGATTTGGGACAATCTGTTGGCTTTTCAAACGCCACAAACATTGGGCAATGATTTGGTGGGGCAATTGCGATGGAATTGGGGGGCTGTAAAGCGTGTGCCTCGTTGGGTTTGGCAAGGTTCTGTTCTTAAAAGGATTTTGAAGATTGTGCCTGGCATTTTGGGTGAAGTTGGTGTTTTGATGCTGTTTATATTGGGTCCTGTTTATTTTTTATTGCGCTTTTTGATTTTTACGGTGCTGATTTTGGTAGGCAAAACATTCACCTTAGCACTTATGCTCACATTTCTATCGGCTTTGACCGCTCTGGTTTTGTTGGCGTTGTTGGCCTTACCTATTTTGTCTCCCATTT
The DNA here is from genome assembly GCA_018650745.1 of Candidatus Latescibacterota bacterium. Classification (GTDB taxonomy): domain Bacteria; phylum Latescibacterota; class UBA2968; order UBA2968; family UBA2968; genus JABIFK01. Next base: position 504 of record JABIFK010000212.1, read on the forward strand.
TATTTTTGTTTGAAAGCAGTTTTAGCGTGGTACAGAGTGGATACTCGCCTTTTATCCGTTGGGCCTTAAAGAATCGCTTAACGGTGGTGCTGGGTGCTGTTGTTCCTTTTGTTGCCTGCTGGGTGCTGTTGTTGCCAACCTTGGGAACGGAATTGATCCCTCAAGTTCATCAGGGTGAATTCCACGTGGATGTGAGTTTGCCTGTGGGAACGCCCCTTGAAGCTACTGATAAAACCGTGAAGCTGCTTGAAGAACGTATTTTGCAGGCCCCTGATGTGGGCAATATTTCTTCTGCGGTTGGTGTAGACAAAACGGCGATTTCTTCATCTGATCAGGGTGAGCATACAGGTGTGATTTCTGTTGTGTTGCCTGAGGAAAAAGTGGATTCGGAACAAGGGGTATTTTCGCGATGGGTACAAGATGTGATTCGGTTTCCTGGTCGCGTTTGGGGTGGCATACGAGGGGAGAGCCCTACAGCAAAACGCGAAGATCGTTTGATGGCCGATTTACGGAATCGTTTTTCCGATTTGCCACAGGTAAAAGCTGATTTTGCACGTCCTGCACTGTTTAGTTTTAAAACGCCTATTGAAGTCGAAATTCGAGGGTATGATTTGCCCACACTGACTCGATTGGGTCGTGAAGCTGAAAGCGTGATGTCTGACATTGACGGTTTATATGATGTGCAATCGAGCTTACAGCGTGGGAATCCGGAAGTTCAGATTGTTTACAATCGAGATTTGTTGGCGAAGTACGACTTAAATGTAAGGTCTGTGGCTTCTTTGGTCCGTGAGAAGGTGCAAGGCAATGTGGTAACGCGTTTTCGCGAAGCTGATCGACGCATTGATGTGTTGGTGCGTGTTGATGAGGCCGATCGGTCGGGTGTTTCTGATTTGCGACGGTTGGTTGTGAACCCCAACGGGCAAGTGCCTATTCGTTTGTCTGCTGTTGCTGGTATTGAAGTTCACGAAGGTCCGAGCGAAATTCGTCGTATTGATCAACAGCGTGCCGTGTTGATTTCTGCCAATGTGAGTGGTGTTGACTTAGGTACGATGACGGTATTGATCCAGCAGACTTTGGAAGGGATGGATATTCCGCAAGACGTGTCGGTGGTGATAGGGGGGCAAAATAAGGAAATGGAGACCTCCCTCAACAGTTTGACATTTGCTTTGGCCTTGGCCATTTTCTTGGTTTATATCGTAATGGCCTCTCAATTTGAGTCTTTTATCCATCCTTTGGTCATTATGTTCACCATACCGCTGGGTTTGATTGGCGTTATTGTTGTGCTGTTTGTCACGGGTATACCCCTTTCTGTGGTGGTCTTTTTGGGTATGATCATGTTGGCGGGTATTGTGGTGAACAATGCCATTGTGCTGGTAGATTATATTAACCACCTGCGCCGCACGGGTTTATCCAAAATGGAATCTATTGTTCAAGCCGGTGAAGTGCGGTTGCGGCCTATTTTGATGACAACGTCAACGACTGTATTAGGGCTTTTGCCTATGGCTTTGGGGTTGGGTGATGGCGCTGAAATCCGGACGCCAATGGCCATTACGGTGGTTGCTGGTCTGATTAGTTCGACCCTTTTGACGTTGGTTATTATTCCGACTGTGTATTCACTGCTCGATCGTGGTGAATAGTTGTTTGGTCTTGGCTTTCTCGGTTCTGGTGTAGAGAACCGTGATTCGCGCGTTGTCTTTGTATCTGATGAACATATTCAAGTGGGAATTTTGTTGCTTTTGGATAGCTAATTTTATAAACATATGTTTTTAATTGAAATATGTTGTAGTTCGTGGCGTTATTTTTCGCTTTTCTTTTGGTTGATTTTCTGTTTTCTTTAAATGGTTCAAAAAGTAAGCAAATACTTGGTAACTTTTTTAAAATTGTTTCGTCTAATCTCTGTAACGAAATAATGGGTGCATTTTAACAGCAGATGGAGTGGTTTTATGATGCGATTTGCAGGTTGTTTTTTGTTTGTGCTGAGTGTTGTGTTGGTATCTCAAACACAGGCACAGACGAAGATGAAATTGACGCTTGATGAATGTATTCAAACGGCGTTGTCAAATAATGCGACCATAGAGCAAGACAAATACAGCGTGGCTATAGCTGAGACAAATGTTGATAATGTGCGCAATCAATTTTTACCAAACTCTTCTGCTGTCAGTTGGAGTATGAGCCGTAGCGTACAAGGTCCGCGGGAGGGTTCTGTGCTTGATCCTACAACGGGCGCGTTGGTGCAGACTTTAGGGGAAGACCGTGTAAGCGGTGGTCAGAGTTTTGGCATTGGTGGATTATCAATTCCTATTTATGATGGCGGGTTGATTGCCTCTTTAGCGGCTCAAAAGAAATCACTTCAGAGTACTCAGATGACACAAATTGGAAATCGGGGCGATGTTATATTCTCTGTGAAGCAACGTTATTACCAGCTTTTGCAGGCCATGGAATTGTTGGAAGTGCAACAAGAGCGTGTGGGAGTTTCTGAAGAGAGCTTGCGCCGGTCTGAAACGCTATATGAAATTGGATCGGCGGCTATACTGCAGGTTGCAAATGCACGATCGACGCTTGCCAATGCCAAAGTGGCTTTGATACGTTTAGAAAATAGTGTTTTGATTTCCCGGTCAAATTTGGCTTTTGCTATGGGGTTGGGAACCGATGTGGATGTTGTTCCGGCAGAAGATGAGGCTTTTGTGCTTCGACAGCCCAAATATAAATATGAGCAAGCTGTGACCTTTGCACTTGACGAGCACCCCGATATTTTGGCAAGCAAATACAACATGTTGGCATCTAAAGACAATTATCGGGCAACCAAATACGATTTGTATCATCCAACAGTGGGTTTGCGAGCTAGTGGTTATAACTGGAGTATCGGACAAGACGAAAATTTTGGAGGTGTTGAAGACCTTTTTTTGAAAAATTATAGCTATAGTGTGAGTGTCAGTGTGAGTATGACGTTGTTTAACTTTAATACGACCAATAACTTGAAACGCCAAAAGTTGCAGTATTTGCGCAGCCAAGAGGCACTGGACCAAACAAAGCGAATAAAAGCTGTAGCGATTAAGCAAGCTTATTTGAATTTAGAACAGTATCGTCGGAGTATTGAGGCCAATGAAATTGCAGTACAAGCCTCAGAAGAAAATTTTAAATTAGAAGAAGAGCGGTATAATTTTGGTGGTGGCACGTTCTTGCAGCGATTAGATGCGCAACGGCAGCTATTTGAAGCACGAAATAATTTGGTGCAGGCGCAATATAATTACTTGATAGAAGTGGCTCGTTTGGAAAATGAATTAGGAATTTCTCCTGTTGGAGAAGAATAGGTCGGAGGATAGTATGAGATTTTTAGTACGGACAGTTGCTGGATTGCTTGTTTTGGTCTTGGTGGGTAGTTTAACGGCTCCAGCTCAGGCTGTGGGAAAAGATTTTTTTATGAGTAAGAAATTTCATGGTGCTTTGGTACTGGGCTTGGGTGGATTGCTGCTCAAAACGTCTTTGAGTGCTAAAAGCGAAGCAAATGATGACTACGATTTGTATATCGCCGCAGGTGAGGCCGCAACGGCACGTCAGTTTTATGACGACAGCAAACGACATGATACACGTGCTGCTGTTATGGGGGTTTTGGGTGTGAGTGCCATTGTGTATGCGATTCATTTGTTTATGAAAGATGATGACAGCTTACCTTCTCCTAAAATGCAAGAAGGCATTGTGAATGTGAAGGGTGTGTCTTTGGGGATTGATGGGGATTTGATGCGGAAGAAGATGGGATTGCAGTTGCGAAAAGGATTTTAGGCACCCCCCGGCCCCCTTAAAGCTTAGGTTTTATCACATTTACTGGGGCGAGAAAAGTTAGTATTTTGCAACCTCAAGCGTGTCAGTCAATTTGGTCTTTCCAAAATCTAACCTTGAGGTTTTAAAGATGGATACAGAAGATGTTTCTTGGGTTGCCGACGAATTTGGTTTTGCATCTTTAGGTGATGAGCGCCGCACCGACCGGTTGGTCAAATTGGCCACCTCGTTAGCAGAGTCTCCAACAGCATCATTTCCAGAAGCCTTAAAAAGCCAAGCAGAGTTAACCGCGACGTATCGTTTTTTTGATAATGATCAAATAGATGCTGAAAACATTTTGGCCAGTCACACGGGTGCAAGTTTAGATCGTCTTGGAAGCGTGCCAGTTGTTTTATCCGTGCAAGACACAACAGAATTCAATTTTACCAGTCACAAAGCTCTTGAAGATGCAGGTCCACTCACGCATGCAAATTGCCAAGGCTTTTTTGCGCATACAACCCTTGCTATCACACCAGAGCGTGTGCCGCTTGGTGTTTTGTCGCAATTGGTTTGGGCACGCGAGAAAGACCCTCCCAATAAAAGAGCAACCCGTAAAAATCGTCCGATAGAAGAAAAAGAAAGCAATAAATGGCTCTTAAGTCTTCAAGCAACTATAGATATTCAAGCTCATTGTAATGGGACACAGTTCATTAGTGTCGGAGACCGTGAAGCCGATATTTATGATCTCTTTTTGGTTGATCGTCCCCAAAATGTCGATCTGTTGGTGCGTGCGGCGCAAAATCGTAATGTTGAATCTGAAGACGGTACAGTTGAATCACTCTTAGAACAGGTTGCCCAAGCGAAGGCCGCTACGACTGTTGAACTACAAGTGCCAAAACGCCAACAACAACCAGCACGTCAAGCAACCTTGACCTTACGCTACTGCAAAGTGACATTGTGCCCACCACAATATCGCGCTAAAGAAAAGCTATCACCTGTTGAGATTTGGGTCGTTTGGGCAGTAGAAGAAAATCCAAAAAAAGGGGTCGAACCTATTGCGTGGTTACTTTTGACCACTTGTCCTATTAACAGTGTGAAAGCTGCATTACAAACTTTAGATTGGTATGCTTGCAGGTGGGGCATTGAGATCCTGCACAAAGTGCTTAAGAGTGGATGTAAAATTGAAGCTCGGCAGTTAGAAACGGCTGATCGCATCAAACGCTGTTTATCCGTCTATAGTGTCATTGCTTGGCGCATCCTTTATGCGACTATGCTGGTGCGATGTGTGCCTGATGCTCCTTGTACCGCTTTGCTTGATCCTGATGAATGGCAAGCCCTATACTGTGCTATACACGAAGTACCTACACCACCTGATGAGGTGCCCAGCCTTTATCAAGCTGTACGATGGATCGCTCAGTTAGGTGGTTTTATAGATCGAAAAAATAACGGGCAACCAGGTGTTACTGTCTTGTGGAGAGGCTTTCAACATCTCACTGACCTGACTAAAATGTATCGTATTTTTAATCCAAGATCCCCTTCCTGAAAGATGTGATAAAACCTAAGCCCTTAAAGGGGGGGAAAGAAAAAGCAAAAGACAAAAGGGCCAATACTCCGATGAGTATTGGCCCTTTTGTGTATCTTATACTTTGAGATATTTATTCTAAACCAAGTTGAGTAAGAATCCGATCGGCAATGACACGGCGAACGTTTTCATTGTCAAAATCGCCAGAGGCAATGCGTTCACGCACTTCTGCGACACGTTCTTCCCGAACATCGGGTAGGTTGCGCACCTCATTTTGTAAACGCGATTCCAACTCGCGCGATTCTTGTGCGGCACTGGACAGTTCTACGCGATCCCCAGCATCTGCTGCAGATGCTGTTTCTTGGTTGCGGTTTTCTTGAACGCGCCGTGTATTTTCTTGTTGTGTGCGTTGTGGCCCTTTTGGGGGCAAATTACCGTCTACTCTGCCTGGCATATGTTGCTCCTTAGGTATATAGAGAAAATAAGATGATCTGCGTATTGGGTCAAGGCGTTTTTGTATACTTATGTGTTGTATCGATGCCTGTAATTGACCAATTATCAGGGTGTTGTTATACTTATAGATCTATTGAATATTACTGCGGAGATTTGTTATGCGCTGTATTTGGGTGGCTATCTGGGCGATCGCTGTTGTTTGTGGGTGTGCCAAAGAGCAAACTGCAGATGTGGAAATAGACGTCGCGTCGATGCAAACGCAATTTTTGGATCAAAATGGGTCAGTAGCCTCGCGTGTTGCATTGGGGAGGGTGTTGGTCGCACATGAGGCTGGCCGGGCATTTTTGGTAACGCAATATGGCAGCGGTCGCCGATATGTGGTACAGGCTGTGGTTGACAGTATCATTGGGGACCGCCCAGTCGTGGCTGCTCAACTGTTGGCAGAGTTGATGGCCGCTGCGGGGGGGGAAGCCAAATTACATTTTGAAGCCCAGTTGATCACATTGGGTGAACCGGCTACCCCTGTTTTGGTTGAGCTGGCCAAATCAGAGACCGATTGGCAAACCATGATGCGCACCTTAGATGCATTGGGTAAACTGAAAGCCAAACAGGGCAGGGATGTGATGGCGGCTCAGTTACATCATTCCAATGATTGGGTGCGTATTGCTGCGGCTCATGCATTGGGTGATCTTGGAGACCTGGATGGTGTGCCTGCGTTGGTTGGTGCTTTAGAAGATACGAGTGACACGGTCATTTCGGCTGCATTGGTTGGTTTGGGCAAGGTTGGTGATCTAGGTGCCGTTCAGGTTTGTGGCCAAAAACTAAAGCATAAAAACCCACGTGTGCGTGCGGCGGCTGTTTCTGCCTTGGGGCGTATAGGAGGCGTTGAGGCAAAAGGGTTTTTGGATACAGCACTGAAAGATCCTGATTCTGGGGTGCGATTTAAAGCGCAAGGTGCATTAGATAAAATAACAAAGAATGCAAAGTGACCGACATTGGGTTGCGCCTGTGAAAAACATAAATGAGTCGTTGAATAGTACTATACTTACGCTTTCTTCTTTTGAGTAATTTAACATGATCTGTGATTGCAAAAAATCGTCGTTCATTTTTTTACTTTTTACTTTTTACTTTCTACTTTCTACTGGATGTGGACGAGGCACGGGTGTGTCTGTTGATTTGATTATTGGTGATCCTGAAAAAATAGGCCCCCTGAATCCGCCGTATTTACCGCAAGTTGTCTTTTCTAGTGGGTTGCGGTTAGATTTGGAGACCAACGGTGAACTCAGCAACACCTATCCGACTCCCCAAAGCAACCCTTTTGGTGCATCTCACGTTTCGTATTACGAGCGTGTGGCTTATTTTATTAACTTGAATCAGGTCTCTGCTTCTGAGCGTTTGAGCGATAATTTTAGATTGTCAGAATTTGTGAATCCCACGGTTCAACGAGGTGGAACACACGCCTATGTTGATGCCGAAATTGCCCAACACATTCAGTTGGTTCGATCTGGTTTGGGGCGTGCTTTGGTTTTGAGCAGTTCTTTTCGTTCTCCTGAACACAATCGTTCTGTTGGTGGGGCCACATTTAGCCGGCATATTTATGGGGATGCGGTTGATGTTGATGTTGATCAAAGTAGGTCAGATGCCAATGCGCGTGCCCAAGAAATTTTCAATGAGGCACAGGATGTAGGGCTCAATTTTGTGTTGCCGCTTTCTGAAACGTCTGTAACGGTGAATGGTGTGCAGCGTGTGTCATGGGTGCACATGGATGATCGAGGATTTTAGCATGGCAAAATGCAAAAGGCAAAAGGCAAAAGGTGGATGTGGGCGATTGCTTGGTCGCTTCCCAATCTCTGCGACGGGTTGGCGGGATGGTGTTTTTTACTTTCTACTCTTCACCTTTTACGCTTGTGGTGTTTCTTGGTGCGATCTGGGCTTACGAGATGTGCGTGTCGCACGTGCCGACGTTGATGGGGATGGAATTGCAGAAGTGGTTGCTGGTGGGCGCCTGGGGCGTGCACCAGCGGTTGATGCGCCTCGCAGTG
>JABIFK010000847.1 GCA_018650745.1 Candidatus Latescibacterota bacterium
CGGCCCTGTTTTCGTGTAGGCATTTGCTCTGTCAATTTCATATCCGCCTTGAGGCAAGATTTCGTCCGTTGGCATATAATTCCGGCCATCTTGACAATACCCCCAAGCGACAAGATTCGGTTCATCAAGCCAAGTTCTTAAAAAAGGAAGCCACTCAGCAAAAACCTCGTTGGCCAACCACGCAATCTGGTGTCCCTTCGCCAGCCGAATCACCCCCACATCCCAAGGCAAAAAACGAATGGGAGGCACCCCAGCTTGAAAACGTGCAACCCAATAACGGCCAAGATTACGCTCGAGCTCTTCCTCTCTTTTCGCAAGTTCTTCCCAATGGGAAAGGGGTAGAATCGCATCCTGATCTCGTGGTGCCATCACAAACCCAGATACACAATTAAGATCCAATACCAGAGATTCACCACCGGTTTCAAGAGCAGCAAGAACATCATCTGCCAATTGCCTACCCGTTGCAACAACATCTTCAGGTACAGACTTCCGAAACGTGCCCGTGTCTAGATCTGCCAATTGTCGCGGCCGAACATTGCCGGCAAGTCCTTGGATAAATTGTGCATGTGTATTTGGCCCAAGCAAATTGATCAACTGATTGCGGCACACGCCCGGAAAATCAGCAGAAATACCATCCCACGCAAAACCATAGACCATCACCGGGTGACATCCATAGTTAAAAAGAACACACCGGCCACCGTCTGCATTCAAATCAAGCACCCAAAGATCTTGATTCATATAACCCTTTGGGTTCGGTCCCATACCCATACTGCCATCGGCCTTCACCCTTCGTCTATTAATTCCAATCTCCGACGTACCACGACACACACGAACCTCAACCGTTTGCAGGTTATTGATCGCCTCACGCACGATCTCTATAGTCCGAGGCAACAAACCCATTTCATAGGCTTCAAGTTCTTTTGGCTTTTCCGTAGTCGTCGCATATCCTTCAAACCCAGACATGGGGCCACTGTGCGTATGGGAAAAGTTAATGACAATCGCCTCAAAAGGAATGCCCGTTGCAGAAGACAATTCATACCGAAACCGGCTCGTCATTTGCCACGACATACCAATCATATCCATCGAAACCCAAAGCGTGCGATATCCCTTTCCATCTTCAAGAACAACCACCTGAACGACCAAAGGATCCAGAATTTCAGCCCCCAATGTAAACCGTGGCCCCCGCCCTCCCATTGGCAAACCCAATGGCGGCGTCGAATCAAATTGTGCCCACCCAGCCTTTGCCGTAGACATATGCATCTCCTCATTTATTCAGCCAACAAATCGTATGGTAAAAAAGCGACTACCGCCAACCCGCTTGCCACTCACCCGTTTTCAAGTTACTCTCCAAAAGCCAAGTACGCATCACATCGTGTAAATGACGTTTCATATCTTGGCTATCTGGGTCATCCCACAAATTCACAATCTCATTTGGATCATCCACCAAATGAAACAACTGACCATACGATTGATTGGAAAAATCAACCAACTTCCATTCATGCGAACGCACCATCGTCATCATTCCACCTTGTGATGGAAATTCAGAAAACACATAATCACGCAAAGACTGTTCTTCACCCGCCAAAGAAGGCAACAAAGAAACAGCCTCCATTGTCTCTGCCGGTTCAATTCCCGCGACTTCCAAAACAGTAGGACCCAAATCCATCCAAGAACACAACCCCTCAACCCGTCGTCCACCGTCAAAACGCCCAGGGGACCAAACCACCGCTGGCACATGCGTGGCCACATCGTACATCACACCCTTTTGCGAATGACCATGATCCGCCAAACAATCACCGTGATCCGATGTAAACACCACCACCGAATTATCCAAATATCCATTGCGGTCCAACGCCTCCAAGATCTGTCCCAATTTCTCATCGATCATCGTCACATTGGCCAAATAATATGCCCGTTGCCGTTGCATTTGCTCAGCCGTTGGATTTAAGGAATGCGCGATCGAATCATTATCCAGTTCCACTTTTCGTTTACGTAGCTCTTGAAAGGGCGGCGGTTGACCTTCCAAATCACCATCTTGCAGTCCCAAGATGGGCAAGTCTTTTTCCATATACGAATCTGTATACCGCGCCACAGGATCATAGGGTGGGTGGGGCCCAGGAAAACCAATTTCTAAAAACAAAGGCTCCGTTTGCGGATACGTATCCAACCACCACGTGGCCATATTCCCAACAAAAAAATCAGGGTGCATGTGCTCGGGCAAGTTCCATTCAAATGCCCCCAAACGCTCTCGGTAATCGGAATGTTGTCGATACAACACACGCTGTTGCTTCACCAAGCCTTGTGCACCTAGCGCTTTATCCCATTCATCAAAGAACCATCGCTCACCCCCCCAAAACCGATCCTTATTCTCCACCGGATACCGCTCATGAAAACCCAAGGGTGTGTCCAGTGGTTTCGTATGCATCTTACCCACATTCACACAGTGATACCCCGCACCCGCCAATTGCTCCACCCAAGAGTGTGTCCACTGATGCCCATTGCCATACACACCCGTTGTATGTGGATAATACCCAGTAAACAAACTCGCCCGCGCAGGCACACACAAAGGTGCAGTCACAAAACAATTGTCAAAAGACACACCCTCTTTTACCAATCGATCCATATGTGGCGTTTCCATAAAAGGAAAACCCAACGCTGCAATCGTATCATAGCGCTGCTGATCGGTAATGATCATAATGATATTCGGCTTGGAATTTGGCATAGTGCACTCCTTTATATATCAAGTGGTCCATCTTAAAATCCAACAATCCAAAATACGTGCACGATCTCATTTCCCCAAAACAAAAACCACCCGTCCATTGGTAATGAAACAGTTTATTTTCATATGGACGCCAACCCTAAACACCCTTATCTTGTGTGTTCATCAAACGAAAATTTCACCAATATGTAAAGGCGACAAAATGGCCAAGCGACTTGCACTCATTCACACAGCCAGCTTCTTATCCGGCGTCTTTGGCGACCTGAACAAAGAGATCATGCCAGATGTAGACACCTTTAACATTGTAGATGAAAGCCTCATAGGCAACACCATTGCAGCCGGAGAACTGACCGCAAGCACATCCAAACGCGTTGCGCAATACATTCAATCTGCCGAAGAAGCGGGTGCAGATATGGTTCTTGTTACGTGTTCTTCCATCGGCCCCGCCGTCGAAGCCGCACGCCCCTTTGTCTCCATTCCCGTACGCCGTATCGACGAACCTATGGCCGACATCGCCGTAAAAACAGGAAACCGCATTGGCGTCATCGCCACATTATCCACCACACTCGAACCCACCATCGCACTGGTTCAGGCACGTGCCACAGCACAAAACAAAAACCCAGAAATTGTCTCGCACCTGTGTGACGGTGCCTTTCAAGCTGTAATCGCTGGCGATGCAGAAACACACGACCGCATTGTTGCCGATGGCCTGCGCCAACTCATGCCAAAAGTTGACGTTGTTGTCCTGGCTCAAGCATCTATGGCGCGCGTCGTAGATACACTTTCTGATGAAGAAAAAACGATTCCTATTCTCTCCAGTCCAAAATCTGGTATTGAAGCAACAAAAACTGCAATTGAAAACTTATAGAAGATCGCACACAAACCTTATATCAAATCATAAAACCGCAAACGACAGCGCGCAAAAACCAAAGTATGTTCAAAGCACGACCCACTCTGTAACATGCAATCTTTTTAAGGAGAAACACATGAAACTCGGAGCAAATTCAGTACTTTTTGGTGGTCACGACATGGAGACGGCTTTCAAAGGCATTAAAATGGCCGGTTATGATGGCATTGAAGTCTCAGCAATTGTGGGCATGAGTGACCACTTGGTACTCGACAACTGGCAAGAAACATCTGCCGAAGTCAAACGTTTGGCCAAAGAATATGATTTGGAATTGTTGGCCATGGAACAATCACGCCAAGATGCAGAATTGATGGAAAAAGCCATGCAAGCAGCCGTCGAAGCGGGTATCCCCATTATCAACTGTGGCCCAGGTGGTAAAACCGATGATCCATCTACATTTCAACAGAGCGTAGATACCATTGGTGGCCTCGTCGATATGGCCGAGAAATATGGCGTCACCCTTTGTGTTAAGGCCCACGTCGGTGCTGCCATCTACAAC
>JABIFK010000636.1 GCA_018650745.1 Candidatus Latescibacterota bacterium
CGAGAAGCTGCGCTGGATTCGTTGGTTGTTTCTGAACAAGTAGAAGACATAACACAAGCGATATTTGAAAACAATTGGCGCACCCGCGAAGGGTTGATAGATGTGCTGGAACGCTTGCGGGCAGTATCTGCGCTTGCAGATATTGCCACTCAACATCCCAAATTGGATGCTCAGCGCTTGGCCATTCGCAGCTTAGGGCGGGTAGAAGATAAGGCTGCACAGATTCCATTGCGTGCGCTGTTACGTTCGAATCATCGCGATTTGGCTGTTGAGGCGTTGGGAGTGGTGGGAGACGTTTCAGATGTTGTGCGTGTGCGTGCGTTGTTGAAAGATGAACGCGCTGATGTGCGTCGCCGAGCGGCATTGGCACTGGTCAAATTGGCTGGTCATGAGCATCTCAAAGATTTGGTTTTATTACTTGGAGACCCACACCACAGTGTGCGGTTTGCAATGCTTGAGCCATTGGTTTCTTTTGGAGAGCAGGGTGCTCAAACCCTATTCTCTGTTTATCCTCACTTGCCCGTTGTTGGCAAGCTACTTGCCTTGCGTTTGTTTGGTCAATTGCATTTTGCACCCGCATCCCCCATCTTGGAAGATGCTTTGAGGGATGATTTGTGGCCCGTTCAGCTGGCAGCTGTGCAATCTATCGGTAACTTGGGCGGTATGAGGTGGGGTGCCATTTTGAAAAAGGCACAGAATAAAGTATCTTCTCCGGTTGTTATACGCGCAATACAAGATGTGCTAGAACAATTACAGTAGGTAGGGAGATTTGGGCTAGTGATGGCGTTACAGAATATAAGAGGTGAATCATTGCGTCGCGTGGTATTTTGGGGGCTTCAGGCACTCATCGTACTGGTGCCGCTTGTGTTCTCTTCTGCATTTAATGAATATGGCACGCCCAAAATGGTGGTGGTGCAAGTGATTGCAGTTGCATTGGCGATGTGTTGGTTGGCCAGCATGGTGCTTGATGGTGAGGTGTTTGTGATTGATACCCCATTGAGCTATGCTTTTATGGCTTTTTTAGCGGTGCAATTTGTGTCCTTATTTTTGGCCTATAATGTATTTGAGGGCCTGAGTACGTTGTTTGGGTATTTGAGTTTCTTTCTGATTGCCAGTCTGATTTTTTATGGTGTCAAAAAAATCGAAAAGATGCATCGCCTATGTATTTTGATGGTATGGACGGGTAGTATTGTGGCTGTCATTGGTTTGCTGCAACACAATGGAGTCTACCATTTTGGTGCGCCTTGGAATTTGCCCATTTCGACCATTGGCAATGTGAACTTTACTGCTCAATATTACAATGTGGTTTTTCCCATCGCATTGGTTTTACTTTTTATGCCACACCGGTTTTGGATTCAGATGGCTATTGGTACGTCTGCTTTTTTGATGGCGTGCCATTTGGTGGTTTTGGGCAGTCGAGGTGGCTGGTTGGGGGCTGTTGTTGCACTGGCAACGTTGGGTTTTGCCATGCTTTTCAGGCATTATCAAGTGGGGCGACGTTTGCTTGACTCTGCCGTGATGGGCGTTGTGATTTTGGGGTTGGGATGGCCTGTATTAACTGGGATGATGTCAGGGATTCAGGTGGGGGACGGGCGCAACTTAGGACATCTGTTTGATACCCATCAAACCCGTGTTGTTGAACGTGTTGAAAAGGCGATTTATTTGGAGGACGATTCAACCTTGCAGCGTGTTCGCCTTTGGGAAGACACCCTGCGCTTGATTTGGGATAAACCTCTTTTGGGTGTTGGTATGGGAAACTTTGCGTTTAATGTACCCAAATATATGAGCCGTGAAAGTTTGTTGGTCAAACAGAGACGCGAAGCGCAAACTGGCCAAGATTTGATGGCCTTTAGCGCGCACAATGAGTATTTGGAAATTTGGGCGGAGACGGGCATTTTGGGAATGGGTGTTTTGTTTGCGCTCTTGTATCTGCTGTTGAAAGCCGTATATCATTGGGTGAGGCGCTACATTCGGGGAGAAGAGCCGATATTGGTTGTGGGGTTGGTGGCTGCCGTGTTGGCAACTTTGACCCATTCATTTTTTAGTACCAATCTTCAGCAGCCGGTTTCGGCCATGCACTTTTGGATTGTTGTGGGTATGGTTTGGTCTCTAAAGCTCAATGTTGAAGGACGCAATACCGTTGCACTTTTGGAAACAAATGCGCACAAGTTTGCGCAAGGGTTGTTGGTCTTGAGTGGTGCAGTGCTCGTGATTGTGGCTGTAATGGGCGTGCGAACTCTGTGGGGAGAATACTATTACCAACGTGGCAGTTTGTATTTTAAACACAAAGCCTACCAAGATGCCGAACATTTGTGGGAGCGTTCTACGCAATTTGAGCCGACGAAATATTTTCAGACATTCCAAGCATTGGGCACTGCGCGGTATAATTTGAAAGATTGGCCAGGGGCTATTTCTGCCTTTGAAACCAGCTTGCGCTATTTTCCAAACAATGCGCAGGTACACTATCTATTGGGCCGTTCTTTGGTTGAGGCGGGGCAGTTTGACGCGGCGTTGCCACATTCGCAAGCGGCAGTAAAGTTGAATCCTTTTGTAGCAGCTTATCGGGTGGGGTTAGGAGAAGTTTGGTATAAAGCTGGAGACATAAACAATGCCATTGCGGTATTGCAAGAGGCTTTACGCTTAGATGCTAATCAATCGGAAGCGCATCAATTATTGGGCGCCAGTTTTACACAAGCAGGTGATTTCGTTGCTGCTGTAGCATCTTACCAACAGGCTTTGGTTTTAGATGCAACAAACCACGAAGTGTCAAATAGCTTGGCCGTGGTGTATTCGAATCAGGGCAACTTTGAAGCAGCACAAGATATTTTTCTGCAATTGGTTCAGGAATTTCCTCAAAATTTGGACTATCGACTAAATTTGGGTGTCGTGCAAAAGGAATTGGGGCACTCTGCTTTGGCGGTTGAAACGTTACAATCACTTTTGGAATTGGCGCCTAACTATATTCGAGCGTATTTTGTTTTGGGAAAAGTGTATGAAGCCCAAGGGCGTGGTGAAGACGCGGGGCGTATTTATGAAACAGCTATGAAAATGTGGCCAAATGAAGTGCTTTTTCAAAATGCGCTCAAAGAATTGAAGCAGAATTAAGGCGCTATAATATTTGACATTTTCTCGCTTTGCGCAGAATACAAGGAGGCGTTTATGAATCAACAACAGCAACGCTTGGCGCAAATTATCCAAAAAATAAACGTATTTAATGGGTTGAATATTTCGGATATTCAGCAATTACTACACGTGTGTAAAATGCGTAGTTTTGCTGTCGAAGAACAAGTGTATAAAGCCAATGATCCCAGTGATGAAATGTTGATTTTACTCAAAGGGCAGTTGGTGGTGTCGAGTGCATCGGGCGAACCTTTGGGCAGTGTGACCGCAGGACAACCGATTGGCGAAATGGGTGTTTTTACCGGGCAAAATCGTTCGGCAACTGTAACGGCAATGACGGAGTGCGGTGGCGTGGCCATTCGCAAAATGGATGTTGAAATTTTGATGGCGCGCAACCCCAATATGTACGTGAAGGTGCTGAAGAATATTGTGGGTATTTTGTGCGACCGGCTCGGAAAGTCAAACACTCAGAATGAGCAGCACATGAAAACGATTATGAGAATGCGCGATTTGATGGAAA
>JABIFK010000467.1 GCA_018650745.1 Candidatus Latescibacterota bacterium
GTTGAATATGTGCAACACATTTGGGGATGAGTCTCATTGTTCTGCAGAACGGATCTGGGATGTGGCTCTAACACTTCGTCTGAAAGAAGGGGGCGATCTCATTTATGGATTGGCAACAGACGATTGTCATACTTACGCCCATCATTGGGAGTTGGGTGATACGGCATTGCCTGGGCGTGCTTGGGTTTGTGTGCAGGCCGATGGGTTGACGCCGGAGCACATTCTTGGGGCGGTCAATTGTGGGAACTATTACTGTAGTTCAGGTGTAACGCTCAATGAGGTTGTTAGAGACAACGACCGGGTTGCTCTTGAAATTCAGCCCAGAGAAGGTGTTCATTATACCACACGATTTATTGGTACGCCATTGGATGTTGATCTCTCGAGTGAGGTGGTGCGGAATGCGGATGGAGAATTGGTGCGAACCACACGGCGTTATTCTGAGGAAATGGGTCAGGTTTTGTACGAGACGATGGATTTGCACCCCTCTTACACGTTTACCGGAAACGAGTCTTATGTTCGGGCTGTCGTTACATCTGACAGTGTACATCCAAACCCGACGGGGCCCGGTGATTATGAGAAAGCTTGGACACAACCTGTTGTGCCTGGTAAGTTGTAAAAGTCGCTGGAGAAAAGTAAGATTTAGAACGATGTTGCCTTTATGATTCGATATCATGTTGTTTGGGTGTAAGGAAATAGAAGCCAATCACAATTTGTGATTGGCTTTTTTTATAAGGCGGGTTGTCGTTTGCCTGGTTTTAAAACTTGCTTGGGAGCCCGTGGAGTTGTCACTTGGCGTTGATCTGGGGTATATTTCTGGTTGGGTAGGCAACGTAAATGAGCATGCACTTTTGATCAGAATAGAAGGGTTTTTTATGGATTTTTCCAATATACAGATGCAATCTATCGTGCGTGATTTCCGGATTGACCGGATGATGCGTTACAGTTTATTTGTACCACGGTTATATAACCTGTGCCGCACGTTGGGTTTTGAGGCAGGTAATATCATGCCTTCGCGCGCATTCTGTGCTGATGAAAATCAGGGCTTTCCCATTATACTTCTCACCAAGCATTTTGGTGCCTTTCCTTTTAATCATGGCCGAGCGGGTGGCATTGTTGCAACAGACAGGCATGGGCCACACGCACACCACGGTGAGGATATGGTGATCATTCAGGCCAGTCACGTGGGGTATGATGCTGAAACAGATACTTTTGGTCATTATTGTCGGTTGCAGACACCAGACGACAAAATGACCGCTACGTGCGGGAAAATTGGCGGTGTGATCGGGTGGTATCAGGATGAATACCAATTTGCGCAGGATAATATTTATTTGGGACGCGAAGACGACGTGCGCACCATCACCATTGATAATCAGTTGTTGGATGAACGACGTGGAGAAGGTCTGTTTTTGGAATTAGACAGCCTGATTGCGATGGAAGATGGCAGAAGAAAGTTGCATCGCACGTTAAGCACATCGCGTGTTTATATCGCGTCAGATGCGTTTTGTGAAACATTGTCGGATTCGGTTTGGGAAGATGGGAAGCGTACGCGCTTGGGATCTCACCTTAGACCTGAGATGTTTGTTTATAAACGCAGCGGATCTGATGACGGTGAAGGTTCGCGTCAATTGGAAGATAATCTTTTGGATGCGATGCCGTGGATTGTCACCTCGCCAACGCCGATGTTGGCTGCTGCGCAAGTCAATACACAAGCCGAGTTTGATCATACATTCCGTTCTATTGTTAGAGCACCAGAATATAAGGGGAAAAGGCTGCTTTTTGTTTCGTGTTTGCATATTGATATTTCGCCTGAGGCCGGGCAGGTATTTCCTTTGACGAAATGTGTACCTTGGGCGGCATATATTCAAAATGAAGATGGTAGCACTTCGACTCTTGAACAAGATGAGATTTTTGATTTGCTGATGGCACAGAGTACAGAGAACCCAGATCAAATAGATTTGGAAGCTGCAATTCAAGAGATGAAAGATGTGCCGGAGATTAAGGTCTTAGTCTAAGAGGTTGAAGTTGGACCTCTGATGTTTTTCGGTAAGCTAAAATAGCCTGATCACGCAATGTGATCGGGCTATTTTTTTGTTGGACGATCTGTGTTGTGCACGTATCTCATGATAACCTAAAATATCCTGTGATTTTTTATCTTTAAGAAGGGTGGTTTGGTATGACAGAGCAAGTGGATGTTGAGACATTGGAAGCTGCTGCGTCTGCGCCTGTTTTGCATTTGGGTGGTTTGGATCAGCCCGTCATTATTGAGTCGATGCGGTTGCTCAAAAAAGATAAGGAATATTATGTACACGTTCGCTCAACGGATGGTGCAGAAGGGTTGGCATTTACCAATGGCAAGGCCAAAGTGCTTTATCCGATCTTGAATCAGCTCATCATTCCTTATTTTATTGGCAAAGACGCGCGTGACTTGGAAGATCATTTGTGGGGTGTGTATCGGCACAGCAGCAATTATAAGCTCTTGGGGCAAGCTTTGTGGTGCCCTGTTGCGTGGGTTGAAATGGCCATTTTAGATTTGTTGGGCCGTGTTGCTGGTAAGTCGATAGCAGACTTGATGGGAGGGGCTGTGCGTGAATCTGCTCCTTTTTATGTGGCGAGTGGGCGGCGAGACAGTACGCCTGAAGAAGAGGTCGAATACTTACAGTCTTTGTTGGATGAAACAGGTGGCAAGGCGGTGAAGTTTCGAATTGGGGGGCGTATGAGCCGCAATGAAGATTCATTGCCTAACCGAACGGATACCTTGATTCCGTTGTCGCGAAAAGTGTTGGGGGATGACATTGATATCCACGCCGATTCAAACAGTTCATATGACCCACCCTTGGCCATTGAGAAGGGACGCATGCTGGAAGATATTGGTGCGGTATACTTTGAAGAACCATGCCCGTTTGATCACTTGGAAGATACGAAGTTGGTGACCGATACATTGACACTTCCTGTATCTGGTGGCGAGCAGGAATCGAGTCAGCGGCGGTTTCGATGGATGATTGCGAATCAGGCCGTAAATATTGTGCAGCCTGACTTGCATTATTATGGGGGATTGATTCGTTCGACACGTGTGGCCAAAATGGCGGCTGTTGCCAATATGCCCACTACGGTGCACATCTCGGGCGGTTTTGGTTTCATTTATATGTTGATTTTTGCGTCCTACACACCAGATATTGGTCGGTATCAAGAATACAAGCGAGGCATTGAAAAGTATCGAGATTTGTTTGACCCTGTATTGGAGATCTTTGACGGTCAGATGACAATGCCCAAAGGTCCTGGCACAGGTATTATTGATTTTTTGCCGCTTATTGAGGGTGCTGAAGAAATAGCTTAATGAGAGATAGGGGTATGGAAAACGAATTCAAAAACTCGGACGAGAAAGTCGAAAAACCATTTTACAATGAGACTTATTTTCGTAATCTTTTTGAGTTGTCGCGCGATGGCATTTTTATTTATGACTTGGATGGGCGTTTGCAAGACGTGAACGCTCAGTTTTGTGATATGTTGGGGTATCAGGCTGCTCAAATGTTGGGGCGGTACGTTTCTGATTTTCGCCCAGAGTCATTGGATGAACACATTGAAAAAGTATATGAAGAATTGGTTACCAGTGGCTCTGTGCAGTTTGAATCGCAATTTATAAAAAAAGATGGTGGTATCATTGATGTGGATGTGAGCGCGAGCATTTTTGATGCTGAGCGTGGGTTGGGCCAAGCGATTGTGCGAGATATCAGCGACCGAAAATTGCTTGAAGAAACACAACGCAAAGCCAAAGAAGAATTGGAGCACAGTGTTAAAGCACGCACGATGGCTTTGCAAGAGAGTGAACGCCGGTTTAGAACGCTCATTGAGCAGGCTTCCGATGCTTTGTTTGTACACGATATGGAAGGCAACTTTCTAACTGTTAACCATCAGGCCTGTGAAAGCTTAGGGTATTCACGCGAAGAATTGATGGGGCTGACCGTTGTAGACGTGGACATGAATTTTGATCCTGAAATGTTAGACGCACTGTGGCTGTCGCTTTCTGCAGAAGAATCCAAAATCATTGAAAGTATGCATCGACGAAAAGACGGCACGATGTTTATGGTGGAAGTGCGTGTGGGGCGTTTAATGTTGGATGGTGAATGGGCTGTGTTGGGTATTGCGCGTGATGTAACAGAACGTAAGCGTTTGGAAGCCCAGTTGATGCAGTCTCAAAAGATGGAAGCTGTTTGCAAGTTGGCTGGTGGTGTGGCACATGATTTTAACAATTTGCTGACCGTAATAAATGGTTATGCTGAGCAATTGTTGGATCACTTGGATAACGATAGTTTGGCCTATGGACAGACCAGTGAAGTGTTGCGCGCTGGACAACGTGCGGCAACGTTGACGGATCAGTTGCTGGCATTTAGTCGGCGGCAGACATTGCGGCCAATGGTTTTGGATTTGAATCTGTTGGTGCCCGATATGTTAAAAATGTTACGCCGATTGATTGGTGAAGACATAGACTTGGTTGCCATATTGGGGGCTGGTAATGGTTTTGTCAAAGCAGACCCCAACCAACTGGAACATGCGATTATGAATTTGGCAGTCAATGCGCGTGATGCGATGCCCTTGGGCGGGCATTTAGAAATTAGAACTGCTAATGTGGATGTAGATGTGGCATTTGCGCAACAGCATGAAGGCTTATCCGCAGGAAAGTATGTGTCTATATCAGTGAAAGACACTGGTAAGGGCATTGATGATGACGTTTTGTTGCATATTTTTGAGCCTTTTTTTACGACCAAGGAACAAGGTGAGGGTACGGGGTTAGGGCTTTCAATGGTTTATGGCATTGTCACACAAAGCGGTGGAACCGTGACGGTGGACAGTGTTTTGGCGTGTGGTACGTGTTTTCATATCTATTTGCCAATGCATGAAAAGGTGGAGAATGATCAGGCAGAAGAAAGCGTAACGCCTCTTGTTGGTGGAACGGAATCTATACTTATTGTGGAAGATGAAGAGATTGTGCGCAGCCTGACCCAACATCTTTTAGAAGGTTGGGGATATCAGGTTTTTGTGGCAGAAGATGGCAAATCGGCTTGTGCTTTGTTTGAGGCGCGTCAAGGACAGATTGACTTATTGTTGACCGATGTGATTATGCCCGCGATGAGCGGGCAGGTTTTGGCCACCCATTTGAGAGAACAACAACCCGATTTGAAAGTGGTTTATATGTCGGGGTATACCCATGACTTTATTGGCCAGCATGGGATATTGGAAGACGAAGTTACACTTTTACGAAAGCCGTTTACTCGGGAAGATTTGTCGGGGAAAATCAGAGCTGTTCTCGACAATTGAAACCGTGTGCCCGAAGGCGGTGCACATATTGTTTATGATGCCATTATTGATGATGATCGATCAAAAAACGTATTTGGTTTGATGATGAGTTTGAATATGCTAATTGAAACGCCCGGTGGGTTTGATTATACGGGTGCGGATTGTATGGGATGGATGCAAGAGATTGGGTTTAAGGAAACGCGTGTAGAACATCTCATTGGCCCTGATTCCATGGTAATTGGGATCAAATAGAGGAGTCTGATATGGATCCCAGATGTGTTGATTACTTGGTCACTGAAGCCGAACGCCTGGCATTTGAACGAGACGGCTTTTTTGTGTTGGAAGATGTGTTGCCCGATGACTTGGTCGAGGAACTTATTCCTGCTGTGGATGCTGCTGATGCCGAATATCGGCGTGCGGAGAATATTGAGCCTGATAAACGAACCAATCTGTTGGACTTCATTGGTAAAGACGATATTTTCTTGGAGCTGTTAGATTGGTATAAAACGATCCCGAAAGTGTGGGGGCTGATGAATTGGAATATCAATTTGTATCACTCTCATATGATTGTGACGCCACCTGCAGGACCCGGAAAGTCGCTGGAACAAGATGGTTTGGGTTTGGGGTGGCATCAGGACAGTGGCCGGTTGAATATGGATTTTGAGACCGACCCACGGCCCATGGTGTCGCTAAAGGTTGCATTCTTTTTGAGTGATGCTTCTGAACCGGGGCGCGGTAATTTTACTGCTGTACCTGGGTCACAGCGATCGAACACATTTCCTGGCGAAGATCGCAAACAAATGCCGGAAAGCGCTGTGCAGGCGAGTGTGCCCAAAGGCGGTGCGGTCATTTTTGACCGTCGCGTGTGGCATTCTAGCAGTAACAATTATTGGGATGAACCGCGTCGCACATTGTTCTACGGGTATAGTTATCGCTGGTTGCGCCCGCGTGATGATATGACGGTGGGGCATTATATGGACCGGAGTGATCCCGTTCGACAACAACTTTTAGGTGCAAGCCCATCGGGTGGGCATGGGTATACATCGCCCAAACCTGAGGACGTGCCGTTGCGGGGATGGATTGAAGAACATTTGGGTGAAGAAGCCGTTGTGCGATAAGGGGGCTGTGTGCCAAAACCAAATGTGATTCGATGTATCGGAATGTGTTGACACAGCACCAGGCTTTTCTTAATGATTGGTGTCAAGAAACGAAAGATCCCTTTTTAACAAACATATAAGTAAGAACTTTTTTACAGGAGGCTGTGAGATGGCTGTGTTGAGTAAAGAAGATCGTGAATTTTGGGATAAGAATGGATATGTGGTGATCCCAAATGCTGTGCCGCAAGAGAACTTGGATGCAATGGTCGATGTGGTTTGGGAATTTTTGGACATGGATCGTAACAACCCAGAGGATTGGTATAAGTATCAGCCGTATACACGAGAGAACAAAACGTCGATGATTTCTTCGGCGGGAATGGTAGAGATTTATCAGCACCAGGCGTTGTGGAACAATCGGCAGAACCCTAAAGTGCATCAAGCATTTTCCGAAATTTGGGGGCGCGAAGATTTGTGGGTGTCATTGGATCGGGCCAATATGAAACCACCCGCGAGAGAAGACAAACCCGTTTGGAACAATAAGGGGATGATTCATTGGGATTTGGATTCGACACAAGACCCCATTCAGTTCGGCGTTCAAGGGGTGTTGTATTTGACAGATACCGCCGAAGATCAAGGTGGCTTTCAGTGTGTGCCAGGTTTCCACAACACATTTGCCGAGTGGGTGAAGACACAGCCAGCGGATCGGAATACGCGCCAACCCGATTTGACGGGTTTGGAAGTGAAATCAATTCCAGGGAAGGCCGGTGATTTGTTGATTTGGCATCGGTTGTTGGCACACGGCAATGGACATAACAGATCGGACAAGCCAAGGTTGGCGCAATATATCACGATGTCGCCTGCCAAATTTGAAAATGAAGAAGCACGCAAGGAACGAGTGGATGCCTGGGCA
Organism: Candidatus Latescibacterota bacterium; assembly: GCA_018650745.1. Taxonomy (GTDB): domain Bacteria; phylum Latescibacterota; class UBA2968; order UBA2968; family UBA2968; genus JABIFK01. The sequence goes on from JABIFK010000467.1 coordinate 7,300, forward strand.
GAACGTCGGCCAGCACCCCGTTGGCCAGGTGATCCGCGCAATTGGGAACAAGAGACACAGAGGGCTGCAGAATTGACCGATTTAGGGAAGAAGCTGTTGGGCGTGGAATCTTGGAATTGAGGATGCGTTATTCTGAATGGTTTGCAGAATCGAAAACACGTTGGCGATGTTCTTCATAAAGTTCGGGTGGCATGTTCTTGATGGCGAGGATGATGAGTAGAGGGACGATGACGAGGTCGTCAAGTTGCCCGAGAACTGGAATGAAATCGGGAATGAGATCGAAGGGCAAGAGGGTGTAACCAATAGCTGCCCACAACAACCAACGTGCACGTTTGGGCGTGCGTGGGTCGCTATAAAGCCCTTGGAAGACGTCAAAGTTTTGTTTGAAGAATTGCTGCGTTTGAATGAGTTTTTGTTTGATCATTGTATCGTGAAATGTCGCCCAATGGGCGACATTTTCTTTTTACAAGACAATGTTTACGTAAACGAATTCACGATTTTACTGCTTATTTCAATCGTGCTCTAAAACCTGGCAGTGCAATCAACACACCAATAATGGCCACAATGGCCACGCTGGTTTGCAGACCGAGGGCCAATGGTGCGCCAAAGGATTCGGCAAGTGCGCCAATTTGTAAGCGACCAAAGGGCCCCGTGCCAATGGCGAGTACGACGGTGCCCATGGCACGGTCTCTCATATCGTCTCGGGCGGCAAGCAAAACAATCGCGCTTTGCATAACGCCAAAAGCCGATTGGCCTAAGCCGGCAATGACAAGGGTGAGGAGGCCTAGTGGAAAGGCGAGTTTTACGGTTGAGTCTGCAAGGGCGTAGCTGAGTGGAAAGGTTGAAACAATGGCAAAACCGAGTAGGGCAACCGACTGGCAAATAGATCCAATGGCAAAGATCCACCCTCGGCTGAAATTGTGGCGTACTTTGTTGACAATGAGCAGGCCAAAGAACGCGCCGATGCCGTTGCACGCACCCAGAAGGCCCAGTTCAAATGGTCCTTCGTGTAAAATGTCGCGGGCAAATACGGGCAGCAATGTTTGAAAAGGGAAGGTGAGGAAATTCATGGCCACAGTGATGAGCAAGTCACCCATGATGGCTTGGTTCTTGGTCACGTAACGAACGCCTTCGGTCATGAGTTGCCATGGTGTTTCTTTGCCTATGGGAGGCACATGAACAGGGCGGTGTACCAAGAGCATGATCAGAAAGGAAACAATGGAAATGATAAGGAGGGCCACATAACAACCCAATGCGCCTAAGACGGCAATGAGTGTGCCGCTGGCAAAGGGGCCTGCCACACGCGAGATATTTTGGGTGAAGCTTTCGAGCAACATTGCGTCTACAATGCGATTTTTTCCTACAAGATCAGGAATGAGGGCTCGGCGGGCTGTCCAACTAAAAGACCAAGAGGTGCCAAACACTGCGGCTCCGACAACGAGGTGCCAATAAGTGATGGCATCCATCCAGATCAGAACGGTTATGACACCAATAACGATGAGACTTAACGATTGGGAAAGCAGGATGAGCCGGATGCGCCCAAAGCGATCGGCCATGGGGCCTGCAACAAAGCCGGTAATAAGCAAAGGCACTGAGCGGAAGAACCCAACAAGCCCCACTTGCCAAACAGAGTCGGTCAGCTCAAGTACGAGCCA
>JABIFK010000848.1 GCA_018650745.1 Candidatus Latescibacterota bacterium
GACCGTGTTGCCCTGCGTGCGATTTTGTTGCTTATCTCGATCCAAAAGTAGCAGCTGGGGTAATTGTCACTCTAAATGATGAAGTGGTGTTGCTCAAGCGCAATATTGAGCCGGGTTTTGGCAAATGGGTTTTCCCTGGCGGATATGTAGATGCAGGTGAGCCCCCAGAAAAAGCAGCAGTGCGAGAAGCTTGGGAAGAGGTGGGTTTAGATGTTGAACTGGACAGCCTGTTGGGTGTATTTTCAATTGAAGGTCAGCGGGTTATCTTGATGGTGTTTACGGGGCACGTTACGGGTGGCGTTCTACAAGGCAATTTTGAATCACAGGCCGTTGAGACGTTTGCGCTTGATGCAATTCCTTGGGATGCGTTGGCATTTGTCACAACGACGGCGGCATTGAAAACATATTTGGCGCGCAGTGCGCCTTTATCATGAAATCAAATAGAAGGACGAAGAGAGATAAGTTTGCGTTTCTTTCTTTTTTCAGTTCTCTCTTTAACGCATTTAAGAGAAAGGTTTGATATGTTGGATTCGATTGAAGAAGTTGAGAAAAAATTCGCTGAGCAAGGATATATCACAGATCGAACATTGGCTACGACCATTTATTTGTCTCTGGCTCTGGGCAAACCTATTTTTTTAGAAGGCGAACCAGGTGTTGGAAAGACCGAAGTTGCCAAAGCAATGGCCAATATTTTGGGCTCTGAGTTGATTCGGTTGCAATGTTACGAAGGCATTGATGCCGGTACAGCGCTGTATGAATGGAATTATCCCCGGCAAATGTTGGAGTTGCGGCTTGAGGAAGCAAGAGGAACGGACAAAGAAGAAATTGGGCGCAATATTTTTAGAGAAGAATTCTTGTTGAAACGGCCCTTATTGGCAGCATTGCAAGCAGAAGAAAAACATCGGCCCGTATTGTTGATTGATGAAGTTGACCGCTCTGATGAAGAGTTTGAAGCCTTTTTGTTAGAAGTGCTGTCAGACTTTCAAATTACAATTCCCGAAGTGGGTACCGTGCGTGCCAAACAGGTTCCATTTGTGGTGCTTACGTCAAACAGAACGCGAGAATTGCACGACGCACTCAAACGACGTTGTTTGTATTTGTGGATTGATTATCCAACCTACGATAAGGAAATGGATATTGTTCGTTCACGTGTTTCTGGTATTGGTGAAGAATTGACACGGCAGGTGTGTGGCTTTATGCAGCTGTTGCGTAATCGTGACTTTTACAAGAAGCCGGGCGTTGCCGAGACCATTGATTGGGCACTGGCACTCATGGCCTTGAAGATGGACGAATTAGATGCTTCAGCGGTTGATGCCACATTGGGGTGTGTGTTGAAATACAAAGAAGACATTGAAAAAATTCAGGAAGATGGCGTGCCACAACTCATTGAAAAAGCCAAATTATTGCGTGAACGCACAAATGCACGATAAGGAATAGGGTTATGCCAGAGACAATGCTTGGACGTGTGGTGCGTTTTTCGCGTGTTTTACACCGCGAGGGTGTGGAAGTCAATGCGGGGAATTTGATCGATTTGTGCAAAAGTTTTGAGCACATCGATTTGCAACACCGTGTTGATTTTTATTCGGCGGCACGAGCTACCTTGGTGTCGCGCTATGATGATTTGGAAGTTTTTGATCGTGTATTTAATGCGTTCTGGGCTTCTCCGCTTATTTCAGAAGATATGACGCTCACTGATACCGATGTTGGGGGAGACCCCGATATGGATGTGCAGGCTGAAGTGAGTGAATCTGTTGACGCGACCGATATGCAAGAAGAAGTCGATGGTGACGGTGAGTCTGAAGAAGTGGGGTACAGCGCAGATGAAGCGTTGATGCAAAAAGACTTGGCAGCCATGTCAGATCGGGAAATTGAGCAAGCCCGCAAGGTGATTCATGAAATTGTGAACATCATTGCCAATCGTCGCAGCCGGCGGCGTGTGCCCGAAAAAGGTGGACGTGAATTAGATTTTCGACGCACGTGGCGACGCAATGCTTTGTTGGGCAAAGATGCGGTTCAGTTGTCAATGAAGCGGCGGCGCATTAAGAAGACCAAGCTGATGTTGTTGTGCGATGTGAGCGGATCAATGGATTGTTATAGCAAGTTTTTGATTCGTTTTATTTATGCACTCAAACGTGAGATTCGCGATGTGGAAGTGGGTGTGTTTTCCACGCGTATGACGCCCATTTCTCGGTTGCTGAAAACGAAGGGCATAGAAGAGTCTTTGCTTGAGGTGGCCGAAAAAGTACACGATTGGGCGGGTGGCACAGACATTGGCGGATGCTTGCGGGAGTTTAATGATCAATTTGCTCGCGATATGTTGCATTCGCGTTCCGTCATGATTATTGTGAGTGACGGATGGGACCGGGGCGAACCCGAATTGATGCGCCAAGAAATGGCCCGGTTGAGAAAGCGTGTTCACAAATTGCTTTGGCTAAATCCTTTGTTGGGCACGCCAGGATATCAGCCGCTGTGTTTGGGTATGAAAACAGCATTGCCTTATTTGGATTATTTTTTGCCCGCACACAATGTTGAAAGTTTAATCGAATTGGCTAAAACATTGCGTTCTGTGTGGAAATAATAGGCAAGGATGAGGTATATTGTAGGGGTGGGATTGTTATATTGGTGTGGTCAGGTATATTGATTGTACGGATCAACA
>JABIFK010000504.1 GCA_018650745.1 Candidatus Latescibacterota bacterium
AAGCGATGGTGAAGGCATCGAATTTAACGATGTTTGAGTATCACTTTAATGTCGTGGATACAGATGATGTAAATGCATTTGCTTTGCCGGGTGGATATTTGTATGTCAATCGAGGATTAATAGAAACAGCAGAAACAGAATCAGAACTGGCAGGCGTGATCGGGCATGAGATTGGGCATGTCGTGGGACATCATGGCGCGCGACAGATCTCGAAGCAATATGGGTTGGCGGTGTTGGTGGAACTTGTTGCAGGTGGTGGTGAAAATTCATCGCTTGCGCGGGATATTGCAAGTCAATTTGCATCCGTGGGAGCTGGCTTGACCCTGCTAAAATACGGACGACTTGCCGAGCAAGAGTCCGATGCTTATGCCGTGCAATTCACATCGAAGGCAGGCATTCACCCAGAAGGCGTTGCCAAATTTTTTGAAAAGCTGTTGGCCTTGCATGAAAATCAGCCAGAAGGGATGGAAGTGTGGTTTACGACGCACCCCCCCACACAAGAGCGGATTCAGTTTGTGCGCCAAGAAATTTCAAAGCTGCCTTCTACGGCGGGCCTAAAAATGACGTCGGATCACTTTGCAAGCATCAAGGCGCGCGTTTTGGCAAATAAAAGAACAAAACCGGCACCACCAGAAACAGAGAAAAGAACGTTTCGATAATGATCAAAAACAGATCGGCTATCTGATCCTAAAAACACCTACGTCAATACCATTGACGTAGGGCACGCGTCCCGTGCCTTGATTTTTTTATTGTTGCAAGCGGGCAGAGGAACGCTGCCTCTACGCCCACCAATGAGTGCCTCATTTTTTGATGATTCACATTTTTTGTGATCGATATAATCTATGAAATTTGTCTACCGCACACTCATTGCCCTCGTGCTCCTGATTATTATCTGCCTCATAGGCGTTCATTTTTACTTTTCGCCAGCGCGTTTGCAAACCCTGATTCAACCCCGCCTTCAAAATGCCCTCCAACGTACCATCACATTCCAAGATGCAGAGCTTCACTATGGTTTCGAACCCAGTCTGAATTTGAGTAACCTAGTCATTCACGATCGTAAGAGCTTTTCACAAATCCCGTTCATTCAATCACAGAACGTTCAAATAACACTGTCGCCAATAGCCTTTTTTATGGGGCAAAATAAAATTGGAACGTTGCATCTTAAAGACAGTCACATTTATATTCGCACCAACAAACAAGGCCAATACAATGTTGACGATTTGATGCAAAAAAAACAGACACGTTTGCCCATAAATCAGCTTCAACTCACCAACACCACTCTCTCATATCACAACACCAAAAGCAAACGCCACAGCACCTTACAAATCAAAAATGCCACACTCTTGGCAACACAGCACCAAAAAGGTATTGGCCTAATGGGTGAAGTTGCTGTTCAACGCATCATCATGCAGACACAAACAGATACCACACACATTCCCGCACTCGATATTGCAACTCAATTGGTTTATGTACCCAAAACAAAAGACATAACCTTCAATAAATTGGCCATCCACCTCGGTCCCCTCACCACCAACCTATCCGGTCAAATCAGGGGACAAAACCTTGCCATAGATTTACAAACACAAGACCAACCACTCGACTTTGATCATATCAGAACATACCTCATTGAACAAAATCTCCTGTCCCCCCAAACCACCCTCTCGGGCAAAGGCCAACTCGACCTCAGCATCTCGGGTGTTTGGCCACCCAAAATCAAAGGGCACTTCAAAACCACAGCCCTATCTCTTGCAGACCCCAACCGGCTTAAAAACCCCATCATCAATGGGGAAATAGATTTGAGCATTGCGGGCAGCATTCTGCGATTACACGCACTCAAATTTCAATCGGGTCTCACAGATATCGCACTCAGTGGTATTATTTCTAACGTGTATAAACGCCCACAGATCTCATTTGCTTGGCATTCGGGCACAGCAGATATGGATGGTTTCTTCCCGCTGCCAAAAACCACACAGGCTGAGTGGGGACTGATCTCACCCGCCCACGCGGCAAGAGACACAAAAAAATCCGCCCTCATATCTTTGCTCAATAGCATAGACATGGACGGATCTGTTCGGGCAGATTCGCTGCGCCTCTATAATACCTGGATTCGAAATTTTAATGCCACAACACAGGCACAAAATGGCGTGCTCAACATCAAGCCCATCACAGGGCAAACACACGGCGGAGCACTCAACGGCAACCTCGTGTTTTCAACCCATAAACAAGGTGCAGACCTTGAGAGCCATCTTTCTCTAATCAATGCACGGGCCAATCCCTTGTTCAATCAAACCTTGAACTGGCATATCCCACTTTATGGAGACATCACACTCACGAGCCATCTTAAAGGTGCGCTAGACACAACCCTCACCTATTTGCCCACCAGCACCCAAGCCAATGGCAGACTGCAAATGCAAACAGGCAAAATTGTAAAATGGGATGTATTACAAAACAACCTAAAGTCAGTTGAACAACTTGGGCTACTCAGCGCAGATAAGGTGCCTCTTCAAAACGCCACACTCATTTTCAATCTCAAAGGCAAAACCCTCATCCTCAACGGCACGCAACTTACCGCAGCCAATATGTCGTGTCGCGCGGGTGGCACTGGTGAATTAGGCGGGTTGCTCAACTATACCTTAGATGTCGACGTACCGCCCTCAAACATTCAATTTGGTGGATTCAACCTCGGTGCGCTCTTAGGCAAACGTACCATTCCCGTTCGCATCAATATCAGCGGCTCTTCACGTGCACCTAAAGTAACTGCAGGTCTTCGGTAAACCTTGTTGAAGGCTCAAAATTAAACGCTTATCCCCACGCACTTAAGCGCTACCCCATCACACCCGCTTTGCCAACCCCGCCTCTATCAACTCGCGATTGAGAAACAACCCTTGCTCCAACACCACATTCACATCGCTTTCCTCTGGCATATAAAATACATCGGCCAAATAACGATCGTATTTATCGGGCTTGGTCGTTGTAATGGCCAATACGGGACACTTGCGCAAAGCACTTTCAACAAAGCGGCGGGCACGTTGACCTTCGGGTGTGTCCATTTCGGCCGCATCAATGCCACGTAAGCGCAGCTTTTGATCGGTCCACGTATCAAAACCACAATCAATATTCACCCACAACGTATCGCCGTCAATAACGCGTTGCAAGGTTGCCCGGTACGTATAAAATGTATCGCGCCGACCCTGAGTCGGTTCAAGCGATAAGGCCCCATCGGTTAATACAGAGTGCACCACGGGAGCATCGGCAATGCCTTTTGGCCAAGCGCGCGAAATGTGGAAACCCAAGTCCAATCGGGCTGCACCATCGGTCACTTGTCTTTTATATGTGTATAAACGCCCGCGCAAAGGAGGCAAATGATCACGCGGCGTACGCACAGGTTTGGGTTCGGCAACCACCTGTTTTTGAACTTGGTCGCGCAACTCACGAACAGTCCAACCTTCATCGGCAGCCGTGTGAAGAAACTGATTGCGCAAAGCCGGTGTGGGCAGCATAAACAACACCCGCAAATGGCTCCAACCTAAATCTGTTGATGTAGGCAATGTTGGAAATTGACGAAAAAAGCGAATGCAATCATACAACAAACGAATGCCCAATCCCACATCACCAGCCAGTCGTTCAACCAACTGAGCACCATAAGTCGATTCTTCGCCTCGATTATCTAAATGTGCACTAATTTCTTTGCCCACAGCATGATACGTCTTAACCAGTTCGTCTTCAAGTGCCCGAGCGGCTCTGTTTTTGCCCGCTTCCAAAAGCTCGCTAATGTCATTTCGCAAAGAACGATACGAATCATTTGCCACTGGATGTGCCACGCGCCCTCCCTTTCAAGTATCAAAAATGAATACGTCAACAAACTCTATCATTAAAATATAACGGGTAGACCACAACAACAAGCCCTAAATCGAGACCACGGAAAGATACAGAACCCTTCGACACCTCCTCCAAAACAGAAAACGCACGGAACCCGCCACCCAAATGGCTTCGGAATCACCCTCACGTGCCCCACACCATTGATCTCATGCAACACGCCAAACACGGCTACTTTTTTCCCGAACGTGCTACCCACAACAATCACAAGGCGGCCGAAGAGTCTTGGAATGCGACCATCAAATATCCTCTCACCCATCAGCCACACAAAATGCGTTTTAATATGCACACACCCACCAAAATGTGCAGGACCTGTACAAACTCACATTCAGCTTGAGAAAATCAAAAAAACAGGTGTTATAAACAAAATATTTACAACACCTTAAAAAACAATTCCATCTGTTCACTTTTTATTTTAGCATCCTTTCTCATCAATCAGTAAAACACCAGCAACCTCGGAATTCGGTTTTATTGACAACAAGAAAAAAAACCACTACATTAGCTCTCGTTCGGTTTGACAACCACCAAGCACTGGAGAACATCATGCCAGAAGAACGATCCAAACTCAAACTCTACAGCGGCGGACACAAAGGGGCAGAAGCTGAATTTGGAGAACAGGCAGAAAAGTGGCACGTCCCAGAGATCAACTATTCCTTTGAAGACCACCAAATGGTACGTGAGAAAAGTGCCCAAGTCTTAAGTGCTGAGGAACTTACAAAAGGCGACCTCAGCATGGAAATTATCTCCCAAAAAATGGGACGCAGTTATGCCCGCCCAGACAAAATCCGTCGTGTCATTCAATCGATTTATCACATGGTCGCCAACAGTTATCACATCTTTGCAATAGGTTGGATACAACCTGACGATACCGTCAAAGGGGGAACGGGCTGGGGTGTAGAATTGGCCAAAATGTTTAACCGAGATGTCAGCGTTTACGACCAAGACCGCGAAAGCTGGTTTACCTGGCGCGAGGGTAAATG
>JABIFK010000849.1 GCA_018650745.1 Candidatus Latescibacterota bacterium
CAACGACACAATAAACGCCGCAATTAACTTCCGCTCCGTCTCTACAATCTGGGGATACCCCGGCATCCCCATACCCCGCTCATTAATCGTACCCTTCTCTATTGTACGTGTAATCGCAGCAACAGATCGACCAAATTTATATTCTTTCACCTTGTGAAAATCACGTGGCCTTGGATTTAAAGTACGTGCAATTTGACCATTGCCATGCCCACTACGGCCATGACACACCGCACATCCATACCGTTTATAAAGGGCCTGCCCTTGTTGCAATTCTGCCTCAGAGGTTTTCTTTACCACAACAGGCTCTTCCTTTGGTGCCTCTTGGCACGCCATCACAGCCAAACACAAAATCCAAATGATATGCTTCATAAACACTCCTTAAGTATAATCACTAAAAAACCATCCATACATTACCGATTCACACAAATAATGTCAATCCCTGAGTCAAAATACAGCCCCTCACCTTTTATGTTTTCTATCTTATCCATATCCCCCAACACAGCAAACAACACGGTCCCCTGTCAAACGTCGTATTTCATACACGATATTTAACAATTTTATCATTGACAGACCCATTATAAATGATATATTATGAATAAATGACCATTTTGTCGCTTATTCATGCCTCATACAATATAAGAGCCATCAAAATGCAAAACATTCACACACCATCCCTCATGTTTACATTCACACGCCCCCCCATACCGCAAGAACATGGCGCCTGGTTTATGCTCTATGTGCCACTCATCACCATACTCATCAGCCTAAATGCCACCATAGACAGTTCTCTTGTCCTCATACTCACTGTTACCGGCGCCTTTTTTGGCCAACATGCAACCATCCTCTTTATCCGAAACCGTGCCCCCAAAGGCACCGGTTTATGGCTGCTCATTTACAGCCTTCTATTTGCCGTTGGTTGCATCATCCTACTCAGCACTTACGCCTTGTTCGACCTCATTTATATTGGCACACCCGCTGCCATCGCACTTTTCTGGCTCTTTATTCGCAGCCGTTTTGCACGCAAACGTATCGATCGCACATTCTCTGGCGAAATCCTCGCCATCGCAGGTCTCTCTCTAACAGCACCAGCTGCGGCAATCGTTGCAACAGGTCATCTCTCCCAAACAGCCATGGGTCTATGGGGGCTCTACGTGCTCTTCTTTGGCAGCAGCGTGTTATATGTCAAAATGCGTATTTTAGCCGTACAAAAAAAGTCTGGCATCACCTTCAAAGACCGCATCACACTCGGAAGCGGCCTCATCATATACCATATCGCCTTACTCGCCAATGTCTTCACATTTCATATCACCACCCCATTACTCGGCAAATACCTTCTCGTCGGCTTTGCCCCCATCATCATACGCGCAATCATCGGTTGGATCAGATTATCCAATACACTGCCCAATCTTCAGCGTGTTGGACTCATAGAATCCATCTACACCCTCTGGTTCTCTGTCTGTCTGATCAAAGCATTGCAAATCATATCCATATAAGCATCCACCCTCAACCATCGAGCAAGAGCCATGATGCCAAATATAAAAAAGAAACCCGACTTCTTAAAAATAGACTTTGATCAATCCCCATTCATCGTGATCTGGGAAGTGACCCAAGCCTGTGATTTGGCTTGTTTACATTGCCGAGCATCCGCTCAGCCCCTTCGCAACCCGCTCGAACTCAACACCTCCGATGGTTACAAACTCATCGATCAAATCTGCGAATTTGGATCACCTCTCTTGGTGCTCACGGGCGGTGACCCCATCAAACGCCCCGACATCTACGACATCATTCGCTACGCCAACAACAAAGGCTTACGCGTTGCTATGACCCCAAGCGGCACCGCCCTTATGACACCCCGCGTGGTACAAGACCTCAAAAATGCAGGCCTCTCTCGTTTGGCCATCAGCCTCGATGGATCTCACGCCGCATTGCACGACAAGTTCCGTCAAGTACCCGGTTCATTTCAATGGACCATGCAAGCCATCCAATCGGCCCACGATGTGGACCTCCCCGTACAAATCAACACCACAATGACTCGCTACAATCTCGACGATTTTCCCGACTTAATCCAAAAGATGGTCGACCTTAAAATCGCACTTTGGAGCGTCTTCTTCCTTGTTCCCACAGGAAGAGGCCAAGAAAAAGACGAACTTACCGCCGACGAATACGAAGAGATCTTAAACCACCTCTACGAAGTCTCTCGCAATGCACCCTTCGACATCAAAACCACAGCCGCACCACATTATCGCCGCGTCACTTTACAACGCGCCAAAAGTGAAGGTATATTAAAAGAGATCAAGCACAATGGCACCATTGGTTTTCACATTGGGCAAGATGAAATAGGCCGTGCAGCCAAAGGCGTAAATGACGGCAACGGGTTTGTCTTTATCTCACACCTCGGACAAATCTTCCCCAGCGGCTTCTTGCCCATCTCGGCCGGCAATGTGCGCAAAGACAGTTTGGTCGAAGTTTACCGCCATTCTGACCTCTTTACCTCCCTCAGAGACACCAACAATCTCAAGGGCAAATGTGGTCTTTGTGAATTTAAAAACATCTGCGGCGGCAGCCGAGCACGGGCCTATGCCATTACTGGCGACCTGCTCGAATCCGACCCCTATTGCGCTTACATTCCAAAGCGCGCACAAAAACAAGAGACAACAGCGATCGAGGTTTAATATGGAACACCCTCAAATTATCCAAGGCGGCATGGGTGCCGGCGTTTCCAACTGGAAATTGGCAAAATCGGTATCACAAATGAAGTGCCTCGGGGTTGTCTCGGGAACAGCCTTAGACAGCATTCTTGCACGACGTTTACAATTGGGCGACCCACACGGTCACATGCGCCGCGCCATGGCACATTTCCCCAACCCCGAAATCGTAAACCGTGTCACAGACAAATACTTTATCCCCAATGGCAAAAAAACAACCGATCCCTTCAAACCCGTGCCATTGTTTAATCAACATCCAAATCCCGCACTGCTAGAACTCACGGTATTGGCCAACTTTGTGGAGGTCTTTTTAGCCAAAGAAAACCACGATGGTTTGGTGGGCATCAACTACTTAGAAAAAATTCAATTGCCCAATCTCCCCTCTCTTTACGGCGCCATGTTAGCAGGAGTAGACTATGTGTTAATGGGAGCAGGCATTCCCAGAGAAATTCCGGGTGCCTTAGATACCTTGTCTCAACACCAAAAAACCGCTCTCAAAATCCATGTAGAAAACGCACCCAAAGGCGAAGAAATAACATTCGATTTTGACCCAGCACGCTTAAATATTCCACAGCAAAACCCACTCAAGCGCCCCCTCTTTTTGGCCATCGTCTCTTCCGTCACCCTCGCAACAGCCTTGGCTCGCAAATCAACGGGAATGGTTAACGGTTTCATCATAGAACAACCTTCTGCTGGCGGCCACAATGCCCCCCCTCGAGGCGCACTCAAATGTAACGATCAAGGCGAACCCATTTATGGCCCCAAAGACGAAGTGGATCTTAACAAAATTAAAAAATTAGAATTGCCTTTTTGGATGGCAGGCTCATATGCCAATCCTCAAAAATTAAACGATGCACTTGCACAAGGCGCAACAGGTATTCAGGTCGGAACAATCTTTGCATTTTGTGAAGAATCAGGGCTCGATGACCAAATCAAACAAGACTTTCTCAAACAACTCGAAGAAGACACAGTTGAAGTGACCACAGACCCCATTGCCTCACCAACAGGTTTTCCCTTCAAAGTAGTCCAAATGGAAATGGCACAACCAACCAACACCAACCGAAACAGAACCTGCGACCTGGGTTATTTAAGAACGGCATATCTAAAACCTAATGGTATGTTGGGCTTTAGATGTCCATCAGAACTTGAAAATACCTACGTCAAAAAAGGTGGCCTAATTGAAGCAACCGAAGGGCGAAAATGCCTGTGCAATGCCCTGTTGGCAAACATTGGCCTTCCCCAGCAACGCATAGATGGCCCAGAAACACCCCTCTTAACAGCAGGCGATGACATTCGTGTTATTAAACAATTTGTCAAAAAAGAAAAAACCTCCTATTCCGCAGAAGAAGTCATCCACTATTTACAAGGATAAGCTCCCTTTTCCATTGAGCACCCCATGCCCAAAATAGATGAACGCATATACGAACAAGCTTTAAACCTCAATACAGCAATCGATTATCAAAACGAATCAATTGTCAGCCAAACCCTCATCGGAAAAGAAACGGGCACGGTAAGCCTCTTTGCATTTGCCCAGGATGATGGCCTGAGTGAACACACCGCACCCTTTGATGCCTTGGTTCAAGTCATAGAAGGCCAAGTTGAGATTCAAATTTCCAAAACGCCCCACATTCTCAATGCGGGTGAAATCATCGTTATGCCAGCCAACAAGCCGCATGCACTAAAAGCCATCACTGCTTTCAAGATGCTTTTGACCATGATCAAGTCCTGAGACAAACCTGTCACGCTCAGTTCGCATGTGTGTCTCAGAAACCTAAAAATAGAAGTCATTCAAATCATCGATTTTACTTTTTTTTTAAAAAATCAAAAAAAAGAGTGTTTTGTCCGTTTATTTTAATTAAATTAAAAACAATCATTAAGTATCTTTTTTTTATTCAAAAACTTAGACAAACTAATAAATCAATACACATAGTATTAGTTTTTAACCAAAATTTGTCGGCCCCTATTTTTTTGGCATTCAGTTCGCAAAGAAGGGAAGTGTTCTACTCCCTATCACGTATCAGCTAAGGACACCAACCATGGCCATTTGCAGTTATCTTGTTTTCCCCAAACCGGGCACACGCTCAACCCTCACACAAACACTCATCAATTTACCAGGGTGTGATGTGTTGCCTGCAGACAACCGCGACGACGTTATGGTTCTTGTCACAGACACAGAAAACAAAGAACAAGAAACAACACTACAAGACACACTCAAAGACATCCAAGACATTCAATGCCTAGTACTCACTTTTGGTGAAGTGAACCATGCAACCCTACCACTCACCCTTGAATCTTGATTCCAGTTTCCCAAGGAGCTTATTCCATGAATGCCGTTTCACGCAGAGATTTTATTCGCAAACTTGCCATAGGTTCTGCAGCCACAGCCGCGGCAGCGCTCATTCCTGGCGTGTCTTTTGGAAGTTGGGAAGCATTAGATACAGACAACAGCGATATTCAGTGGCGCAAAACGCCGTGTCGATTCTGCGGTGTCGGTTGTGGGTTGTTGGTCGGGTTGGCAGAAGGGCGCGCCGTTGCCGTTAAGGGAGACCCCGAATCAGCAGTGAACAAAGGCCTCTGCTGTGTCAAAGGTTATCACTCCGTACAAGCCCTTTACGGCAAAGATCGACTCAAAAAAGCCATGGTCCGCAAAAATGGCAAAATGGTTGAAGTGCCCATCAAAGAAGCTTTAGACCTGGTTGCAAACAAGCTCAAAGAAACAGTCGACACACACGGCAAAGATGCTGTCTCAATTTACGGCTCTGGCCAGTGGACCATTCCCGATGGTTATGTGGCGTCCAAACTCTACAAAGGTTGCATTGGCACCAACAATGTAGAAGCCAATGCTCGACTTTGTATGGCCAGTGCCGTCACTGGCTTTTTAACCAGCTTTGGCCTCGACGAACCCATGGGCTGTTACGAAGACATTGATCACGCCGACGTCTTTGTCACCTGGGGCAACAACATGGCCGAAATGCATCCCGTGCTCTTTTCACGCATGCTCGACCGCCGCATCAAAAGCCCCAAAACGCTTATTATCGACTTTGCCACACGCACCACACGCACCAGCCAAGCCGCTGACAAATCTATGCTCTTTAATCCCCAATCAGACCTTGCAGTGGCCAATGCCATTTGTTATGAACTCATTCGCAACAACTGGGTCAATTGGGATTTTGTCAAAAAACACGTTGCCTTTAAAGAAGGCAAAACAGACATCGGTTATGGCCTCGAAGAAAAATTCAAATTCAACGATGAAGCCAAAAGCAGCAGTCTCGAAACCTATAAAAAATTCCTAGAAGACTACACGCCCGAAAAAGTCGAAAAGATCTCGGGTGTATCAGCTGACAATATTCGTTACCTCGCCTCACTCTATGGCGACCCCAAGCGCAAAGTGGTCTCCTTCTGGTGCATGGGCATGAATCAGCACACACGCGGTACTTGGATCAACAACCTCGTTTACAACATTCACCTGCTCACAGGCAAAATTTCTGAACCAGGCAACAGCCCCTTCTCACTCACCGGACAACCCAGCGCCTGCGGCACCGTGCGCGAAGTGGGCACCCTCACACACAAGCTGCCACACGGTGTGGTCATGAACCCCAAACACCGCGAACTGGCTGCTAAGATTTGGAATGTTCCCGTTGAAAATATCCCATCAAAACCCACCAATCACACCGTGGCCATGTTCCGTGCCTTAGACCGCGGTGACATCCGCTTTATGTGGATACAAGTCACCAACCCCATGGTCACCATGCCCAAGCTCAATCGCTACCGCGATGGTGCCCAAAAAGAAGGCCGATTTATTGTTGTCTCCGATGTCTACCCAACGCCAACTACAGATATTGCCGACGTCATTTTACCCTCTTCTATGTGGATCGAACGCGAAGGCATGTATGGCAATTCCGAACGGCGCACCCAACACTTCGACCAACTCGTAGAACCACCAGGTGACTGCATGAGCGACACCTGGCAAATCATTGAAGTCGCCAGACGCTTGGGATATGAAAAACAGTTTCCATGGAAATACGAAACCCATATCCGTGACATGTGGGAAGAATACCGCCAATTCCACGACAGCCCCAAACATGCCATGGCCTCTTATGACGAGCTCAAAAAACGCCCTGGTATTCAATGGCCTTATGTGAATGGCAAAGAAACCCAATGGCGCTACAATGCCAAATATGATCCCGCTGCCGATCCCAAATTAGGTTTCGACTTCTATGGCAAACCCGATCATCGCGCTTGGTTATGGTTACGCCCCTACGAAGCAGCCCCAGAAACACCCGACGAAAAATTCCCATTCTGGCTCAACACGGGTCGTGTGCTCGAACATTGGCACACAGGCTCCATGACACGGCGCGTACCCATCTTGCACCAAGCCGTACCATCGGCATACGTCGAAATCAACCCCGAAGACGCACGCAGATTGAATATTCGTAATGGGGAAAAAGTGCGCCTCGTATCCCGTCGTGGCAAAATCGAAATAGCCGCCAACATCAACGGCCGTGCAACCCCAACACCGGGTCAAGTCTTTGTGCCTTTCTTTGATGAAAGTTTGCTCATCAACGAACTCACATTA